>JAYUPP010000256.1:0-9183 GCA_043760045.1 Betaproteobacteria bacterium | reverse complement strand
GGTGAAGCTGCCTTCAAAACGCTGCACCGCCACGCTCAAGGCCGGGCCGGTGTAGACCGCGCCGTCGCGGCTGATGCGCACATGGCCGGTGGCTTTGGCGATGTCGGTGGCGGCGTCGTAAGTCAACTCGTCGGCGCGTATCACCACGCCGCCGCGGCGAAATTCCACATCACCGGTGGCGGCAGCCTGGCCGTCGGGCTGGCCGCTGATGGTGCGCGCTTGCAGCACGATGGGCAGCGCGCGGGCCGCTTCGCCCCTCGGCAGTGAGCCGAGCTCGGTGCTGCTGTGCAGCGCGCCCTGCGCCAGGCACACGCAGGGCAGCCACAAAAAAGCGGCCGCCGGTGCCCGCAGAGTGCTGAATGGACTTGGAAAACTGAGGTTCAAGGGCAGGGAACCTGCGGCCGATTCGTAAAATCGAATTATCCCCGCGCTTCGAATCCCGCGACTTTGCTCGCCAAATCCGCGTTCCAAGTTCGCGCCCCGACTTCCCGTTCAAACCCGCGCCCCCACCTTGTCAACACCCGTTCATTGGCCCGACCCGGCCCGCCAGGCGCAATTTGAAAGCTGGCTGCAGCGCATCAGCGCCCGGCACGGCCTGTTGCAAGAGACGCTGGCCCCGGCCTCGGCCGACGCCAGTTTCAGGCGTTACCTGCGTGTGCAGGGCGCCGGCGCCAGTTTCATCGTTATGGACGCGCCGCCGCCGCAGGAAAACGTGCGCCCTTTTGTGCATGTGGCGGGCTTGCTGCAAGTGGCCGAACTGCCAGCGCCGCGTGTGTTGCAGGCCGACGAGGAACACGGCTTTCTGCTGCTCACCGACCTGGGCGACCGCCTGTATCTGGACGCGCTGCTGGCTGCGCAACAGAACCACGACAACGCCGGAGCCCACCGCCTGATGCTGCAGGCCTTGCAGGCGCTCAGCCACTTTCAAAAGCAGGTTCCGGCACGCGAGCTGCCGCCTTTCAGCGCCGCCTTGCTGCAAGCCGAGCTCGACCTCTTTCCCGAATGGTGCGTGGGCCGCGAATTCGGCGTCGCCTGGGGCGACCAGGAAAACGCCATCTGGCAGCGCACCTGCCAGCTCTTGATCGGCAATGCGCAACAACAAGCACAAGTGGCGGTGCACGCCGACTGGATGCCGCGCAACCTGATGCTGCCCAGCACTGCCGGCCCCGGCGCCCCAGGTCACGATGTTTCTGAACCCGCCGCCGGCTGGCCCGGCATCCTCGACTTCCAGGACGCCGTCAGCGGCCCCATCACCTATGACACCGCATCGCTGCTGCGCGACGCTTTCATCAGCTGGACCGAAGAAGAAGAACTCGACTGGGCCGTGCGCGGCTGGCAGCTGCAGCGCGCGGCCGGCCTGCCGGTGCACGCCGACTTCGGCGAACACTGGAAACAACTGGAATGGATGGGCCTGCAGCGCCACCTCAAAGTGCTGGGCATCTTCTGCCGCCTGAAACACCGCGACGGCAAGGCGCGTTACGCCGAAGACCTGCCGCGCTTCTTGGGTTATGCGACAAGGGTGGCTTTGCGTTATGGGCCGCTGAAGCCGCTGCTGAAGCTGCTGGAGCCGCTGTCGGGGCAGCAAGTGAAGCAGGGCTTCACGTTCTGAGGGCTCGGCCCATGTTCCGTGATGCGGGGCAGTGCCCCGCACCGTGGAACACTTCTACATCAAGGGCCACAGCGGCCCTGCCGCACCGACAATTCGCACCCAGCCATGGAACTCGCCACCTTCTTCATAGACTTCATCCTGCATGTGGACAAACACCTGTCCAGCTTTGTGCAGACCTACGGCGCCTGGGTTTATGCGCTGCTCTTCCTGATCATCTTTGTTGAAACCGGCTTGGTGGTGATGCCTTTCCTGCCCGGCGATTCATTGCTGTTTGTGGTGGGTGCGCTGTGCGGCCTGGGCCTGATGAGCCTGCCGCTGGCCATGGTGCTGCTGACCGCAGCGGCCATCCTCGGGGACCAGGTGAACTACAGCGTCGGCCGCCACTTGGGCCCGCGCGTGTTCGGCTGGGAGAATTCCCGCTGGTTCAACCGCGCCACCTTTGACCGCACACATGCGTTTTATGAACGGTACGGCGGCATCACCATCGTGCTGGCGCGCTTCATGCCGTTCCTGCGCACTTTTGCGCCTTTTGTGGCCGGGGTGGCAGAAATGACCCGCAGCACCTTCACGCTCTACAACGTGGGCGGCGCCGTGCTGTGGGTGTGTGGCCTGACGCTGGCAGGTTACCTGTTTGGCAACCTGCCCTGGGTGCAGAAGAACCTGTCGATGATCATTTGGGCGATGATTCTGGTGCCCGGCGTGCTGGTGCTGCTGGGTGCTTGGAAGGCGCGCCGCGCGGCGGCTGCTGCTACTGCGGCTGACGTGTCTTCAGCCGCTTGATCGGGTTTCTGTCAGGGGCAAGCCGCAATCACCTGCGCCACGGCGGCGGTCAGTTTTTTGCCGTAAGGCACATGCAGGAATTCGTTCGGCCCGTGTGCGTTGCTCTTCGGGCCCAGCACGCCGCAGACCAGCATCTGCGCCTTCGGGAAGGCCTGGCCCAGCAGGCTCATCAACGGGATGGTGCCGCCCTGGCCTATGAAGCCCAGCGGCGCGCCGAAGTGGGTGTTTGAAGCGGCGTTCAGCGCACCTTCCAGCCAGCCTGACAGCTCGGGCGCGTTCCAGCCCGTGGCCCCCAGCGCACCCGCACGGCCATCCGGGTGGAACGTCACTTTGGCGTTATAGGGCGCGTTGTCTTCCAGCAAAGCCTTCAACTTCAGGCTGGCCAAGTGGCCGTCAATGAGCGGCGGCAAACGCAGGCTGAGCTTGAATGCGGTGTAAGGCCGCAGCACGTTGCCGGCGTTGCCGAGCGCCGGCAAACCATCGGCCCCGGTGACGCTGAGCGTGGGCTTCCAGGTGCGGTTGATCAGGCCCTGTACCGGGTCAGTGGTGGTGGGCAGCGTGGGCCCACCGTCGGCGCCACAGGCCCAGGGCATGCGCCGCCACACTTCGTCTTTCAGAATCGCGGCCGTGGCCTGCGCCTGGGCCCGCCGCGAAGCCGGAAGATCACAGTGAAAGCTTCTGGGCAGCAGCTCGCCGGTGGCACTGTCTTCCAGCCGGTCCAGCACCTGGCGCAGGATGCGAAAACTGCTGGGCACCAGACCGCTGGCGTCACCGCTGTGGATGCCTTCGCTCAAGATTTCCACCTTCAACACACCGCTGACCATGCCGCGCAGGCTGGTGGTGAGCCACAGCTGGTCGTAGTTGCCGGCGCCGCTGTCCAGGCACACCACCAGGCCCACTTGGCCGAGGCGCTTGCCTAGCGCCGCAATGTAGGCTGGCAGGTCTTGTGAGCCACTTTCTTCGCAGGCCTCGATCAGGCCCACGCAGCGCGGGCGTTTAATGCCCTGCGCGTCCAGCGCTTCGATGGCGCTGATGGCGGCGTAGACGGCATAACCATCGTCTGCACCGCCACGGCCGTAGAGCAGGCCGTTTTCATACTTCGGTGTCCAGGGGCCGAGGTCGCTGCGCCAGCCGGTGAATTCGGGCTGTTTGTCCAGGTGGCCGTAGAGCAGCACGGTGGCGGCGCTGCCGTCCGCCGGCTGCGTGGACGGGATGTCGAAAAAGAGCAGCGGCGTGCGGCCCTCGAGGCGCAGCAGCTCAAGCTTCAGGCCTGCCACCTTGCGGCTTTCAACCCAGGCTGCGGCGTCGCGCACCACGCGGTCGAGCAACCCATGGGCAACCCAGTCGGGGTCGAACATCGGGCTCTTGGCGGGCACACCGATGTAGTCGGTGAGTGCCGGCACGATGCGCTCGTCCCAGGCTGCGTTGCTGTGCGCTGACAAGGCGGCCAGCGCGGCCGGCGACAGGGGTGAATTCATGGTGCGTGCTCCACGTTCGGGTGGCGGGCAGGTTCGGCCCGGGCTGCAAGGGTGGCTGCGGGGCGCTGCGGCGCCGCCGTCAAGCCACCCGGGTCGCCTGATTCTGCGCTTCGAAAGCCACCAGCCAGCGGCGCAGCCGTGCATAGGCCTGCTCGCGACCGGGTTCGTTGTAGATCTCGTGTGCGAAGCCGGGCAGTGGCTGCGCCGACAGCACGGCGGCGGGCACCGCGCTGGCAAAAAGCTGGGCGCCGGCGGGCCCCACGCAGCGATCGGCGCCGGCCCATTGCAACAGCGTGCGCACCCGCCACAGCGGCGCGCGCGCCTGCACCAGCTCGGCGGCGTCAAGCATGAAACGCAACAAACGCGGCGTGATGCGGCGGTGCACCAGCGGGTCGTTGACGTAGGCCTGCACCACGGCGGGGTCATTGCACACCCATTCGGGTTGCAGGCCGTTGGGCAGCGGCAAGTTGGGCCACAGCGGCAACAGCGCCGCCAACAAAGTGCGCTGCCACGCACCCAGGCCCAGCTTGAACGCGGGTGAAGACAGCACCAGGCCGTCGACACCGCGCGCCCACGCGGCCGGCGTGGTGGCCAGATCTTCGGCCACGAAGCGCGCCGCCACCAGGGCGCCCATGCTGTGGCCAAACAGCAGCACGCGGCCCTGGCAGGCGGCGTGGTCGCGCACGCTGGCCACGTCGCGCAGCAGGATCGCCTCGTCAGCGATGCCGCCGCGCGCACCGCCGCTTTGGCCATGGCCCCAGTGGTCGTGGCCCAGCACATGCCAGCCCATCGCATTCAGCCGCGCAGCCAGTGCGGCATAACGGCCTATATGTTCGCCCAAGCCATGCACGACTTGCACCGTGCCGTGCACCTGGCGCGCGTGATGGGCGGGCCACTGCATCAGGTGCAACGTGCGTCCGTCGGGCGTGGCCAGCGTGTCCATCGCTGCCATTGCAGCACAGCACAGCGGCCTTCGGCCAGCCCCCAACTTGGCAGTCTCCCTTATGCTGCCGACATGATTTCCACCTACTTTGAACTGCAGTCCAGCGCCAACGGCGTGGCCCACCTGAGCCTGTGCCGCCCCGAGCGCATGAACACGCTGGACCCCGGTTTTTTTCCCGCCTTCCGCGACGCCGTGCAGGCGCTGGCTGCAGCCGGGCAGACACGCGCTCTGGTCATTTCGTCCACCGGCAAACACTTCAGCGCCGGCATGTCGCTGGACGTGTTTGACGGCGACGGCCTGGGCCTGAACACCGGCAGCGCGCGGTCGCGGTTGGTTTTTCAAACCCACCTGCGCCAGCTGATGCGCTGTTTTGACGTGCTGGAGCAGGCCCACTTCCCCACCCTGGCGGCGGTGCAGGGTGGCTGCGTGGGTGGTGCGCTCGACCTGGCCACCGCCTGCGACTTGCGCCTGTGCAGTGCCGACGCTTTTTTCACCGTGCAGGAAATTCATATTGGCATGGCCGCCGACCTGGGCGTGCTGCAGCGGCTGCCGAAAATCGTGCCGCCGGGCGTGGCGCGTGAGATGGCCTACACCGGCGACCGCCTGGGTGCCGAACGTGCGCTGGCCATTGGCCTGGTGAACGCCGTGCTGCCCGATGCCAGCAGCCTGCTGCAGGCGGCTTTGCAGATGGCGGCGCGCATTGCCGCCAAGTCGCCACTGGCCATGGCCGGCAGCAAACAGGCGCTGAACTACGCGGTGGACCACAGCACCGCCGATGCACTGCAGCAAATGACGCTGCTGCAAAGTGCCATCTTCGACATCGACGAGATGGGCGCCGCCATCAAAGCCTGGAAGGCCAAGGCGAATGCCGAGTTCCAGCCGTTGCAGGCCGTGCATCCAGGCGCAAGTCAACACTCAAGTTAAACGGCCAGCGGCCGAAATTCAGCACACGAAAAAGCCGTGCTGCAGCGACCACGCGCACCGGCGCGAACCAGGCCCACCGCCTGCAAGAAGGACCCGCTGTGCTGCATCACAAACCCCGCATCGTGCTTGTTGAAAACAACCCGGGCGACGCTTTCCTGGCCTGGGAACGCCTGACCGATATGCATCAGGGCACGGTGCAGGTGGACGTGGTGCCCAGCCTGGCGCAGACCCTGACGCTGCTGGCCACCGGCCCGGTGGACGCGGTGGTGCTGGACCTGAACCTGCCCGATTCAAAAGGCCTGGCCACGCTGCGCCGGGTACGCGCGGCGGCGGACCGGGCTTCGATCATCGTCGTCACGCGCGGCGTGGGTGAGGGCTTGCGCGAACAGGCGCTGGCCGCCGGCGCCGAAGACGTGTACGACAAGGCCGACACCCAGACCGCCCTCTTCGGCCGCAGCGTTTTGTATGTGGTGGAACGCAACCGCGCCCGGCTGCAACAAGCGCGGCTGCAGGTGCTGCTGCAGACGGTGCCGTATGCGGTGGTGGTTGCCGACGACTGCGGCAGCGTGCGCGTCGCCAACGCAGCGGCGCTGGCATTGTTGGGCTGCGCCGACCCCGAAGCGGCGGGCGCGCACATCGACTTCTTCGCTGCCGACGGGCCGGCTTCGTTCCTGAGCGTGCAGCATGGCCACAGCAGCCACCGCTGTGAAGTGCAGGTGGTGAGCATCGAATGGGAAGGCAACCCGGCGCGGCTGGCGTCGGTGATACCGCTGCCGTCGGGCGTGTCGATCGTGTCAGCCGGCGGGCCAGCCCGCGCGGTGGTGGATGCCGAAGGATCCAGGCTGCGACTGCACAACGACCAGCGGTTGCGCAGCGACATGCTGGCCAGCCTGTCGCTGCAGATCAGCCAACAGATGCACACCATCACCGGCCTGTCTGCAAGCCCTGAAGAGAGCGCGCTGGAGCCCTTGCAGTCCTGCTACAGCCACCATTTCGCAGCCGGCCAACCGGCGCTGCTGGCGGCGCTGCAAGCCTGACGGGCAGCTGGAAGGCAGCTGAAAGTCCGCCCAGGGCCGCAGCGCCCTGAAGGTTTTGACTGCAGGTGCCGTCGCGGCCGCGACGCAGGCTCCACCCCTCCCGATCAGGCGCTGGTGGCGCCGTCCACCCGGGTGATCAGCGGCGCCATCGATACCATCGTTGCCGGGCCGTAGATCGTCGCAAAGGCAACGTCTTTGGCGTCGCGGCCGGTGGCCACACGCACCAGGTTGTCGATGGGCGACATGCAGGTGGCGTCGAACATCACCCAGCGGCCGCCCACATAAGCTTCGAACATGGCGTGGAAGTCGGGCGGGGGTTGATCAAAAGATGCATACCCCACCACCAAGCGCGCCGGGATGTTGAGCGCGCGGCAAAAGGTGACGCCCAGATGGGCAAAGTCCCGGCACACGCCGACGCGGTTGGCGTACACATCCCGCGCGCTGGTCATGGCGTTGGAGGTGCCGATCTGGTAGACCACGTTTTCGTGGATCCAGTCGACCACCGCCTGCACCCGGTACAGCCCACGCGGCAGCTGGCCAAACAGGCCCTGGGCCGTCTGGCTCAAGTGGTCCGACTCGCAATAGCGGCTGGGGTTCAGGTTGTGCAGCAGCTCGTCGGGCAGCTCGGCAATGGGCAGTTCTGGCGCCTGCAAATCGATCGGCTGCGCGGTGCGTTGCACGCGTGCCTGGTAGTGCAGCGTGAGCGGGCCGTTGTCGAGGTGCAGGCGCAGGAAGCGGTGCCCGATGCCGGGGTCGGCGTACACGTGCTGCGGCAAGTCGGGCGTGATCGCCAGCCGCTCGCGCAACACCTGCTGATCCATGCCGTCGTGGGCATGGATCTGGAACAAAAAATCGGCTGGCCCGGCGACCTGGTATTCCAGCCGGCAGTCAATGTCAAAAGTCTGCGTCACAGGCGCCTCGGGCAGGGTGGCACGCTGCTTGTAAAGCGTGATGCCGGGCGCGTCAGGGGTGTCGGTCTTGCTGGTCCTGGCCAGCGGGGCGGTGGCGCAACCGCTGCCGCACGCGTCTGGCGAGTTCGGGTTGTCGATGAGGTCAGTGCGGGTTGGGGCAAACATGGCTGAAGCGTTGGGTGAACTGAAGCGAGCGCTAAAAACGCGCGTCAATTGCGCGCTGCCGCAGGGGCTCACCGCGTGGGCGCCTGGCTCAAAACCAGGTAGGACAACTGCCCACTTCGGCGGCCGCCCCGCCGGGCGAGCTCAAAGCTTGAAGCCGTAATCGATGATCAGCGGTGCGTGGTCTGAAAAGCGCTCGGCCAGGTAGATCGACTCGCGCTGGGCGGTGGCCGCCAGTGCCGGGGTGGCCAAGGTGGTAGTCACTCGCACAAAAAACCTACACGAATCCCAGGATCTCGCGCGTATTGGATGATCGCCGCCGCGCTCGAACCTCTGGCCCCAGGCGTCCCTGTGGACGCACTCCCGCCCTATGCCGCGAAGGTCGTCAATGTGGCGGATACCGTACGCTGATCGCGCCGAGTCGACCGTCAGCCTTCGACCCCTTTGCAGTCATTGATGCGCACGAATTCATCGCCCTGAAGCTGTCGTTCAACGTTTGAGCTAACCCGACCGTTGCGGTATGGCGCTAAAGGCCCAGAATGAAATGGCGGGCCTTTAGCCGCATGCCGCAATGGGTCCGGTTGAGCGAATGGTTAGGCGGCACTCGTGCCGTGATGCCTTGGCCCTTTGGCAAGGACCGAGCGCTTGGAGACCGTTATGGTAGCGACACTTGACGCAGATTCCATGGCACAGCGGAGATACTCACGATCTGTTCACTGCCGTCAAAAAGCTTCCGTAGCTCCGCCATCGTCACCCGCAGTTGGGTGTTCTGTGCGCGGTCAATCCCGGCCGGGACACTTTTGACGACGTCGACTCCTTGGTCGACCCGGTAGATGCGGAAAAACTCTGGATCAGGACCGCCCCGAGTCTTTGTTTCCCGTTTAGACCTTGTAGGGACTCCTCGTTGATATTGAGTGCGAAACTCGACCGCTCCACCGCTCGAGTCCCGGACTGTCCAAAGTTCGCTCACGACCCCGGAACTTATGTCGGTGCCTTTGAGAGTCTGATCACGTTGGATCGTGGCTGGGGCCGAGTTCTTGTAAGCTCCTGGGACCGATTGCGGGTTGGATGTGTATATGCGGACCACATAGTTGGCGATTTCATCGGTTTTCGAATTCTTCGCGGGAACGACCATCACCAATCCACGTTCGGCTCCACCAACCGCAGGCTTTCCCTCGCCATCAAGATTGAGCGACCGCTCAATGAACACCAGGAGCAGGTTGGCGTCCTTGTTGGGCCCCGATGCAACGGGATTGACCTGCCAAGGGGCGGGAAGCCAACTCTGCGCTTCGGCCTGGGCAACGCGCAACGTCACGACAACGTTATTGTCGACATTCTG
>JAYUPP010000255.1:0-3528 GCA_043760045.1 Betaproteobacteria bacterium | reverse complement strand
TGAACGCCATCGATATGCGTTGCTCGCCAGGGTTGGGCGGCACCGCGTGCATCAGATAGCTGGGAAACAGCACCATGTCGCCGGGCTGCGGCGCGGGGCTGATCCACTTGTCGGCGCTGAACGCGGTGGGCGTGGTTGCCGCATGGTCATTCTTGAAAGTGAAATCAGCGCCGCCGGGCGATTTCATGAACACCGTTTGCGCAGCCGGGTGGCTGTGCGTCAGGTACACCACGCCCGATACAAAACTGTTGGCGTGGTTGTGCATCGCCTGGTGGCCGCCAGTGGCCAGCACATTGACCCACATCTCTTTCAGCGACCAGCCCAGGCGCTCACCAAAAAGCAGTGCGCCGAAGTCAACCAGGTGCGGCGTGATGGCCGCTGCGGCATCGACCAACAACGTGCTGTCGCCGGGTTGCAGCAAGCGCGTGTGGCTGAGCTTGGGCGAGGTGTTGTTGTCGTGGTGCGCCTGCGTGCTGAAGTGCGCAACCAAGCCAGCAACCAATGCGTTGTCGAGCGCGCCAGGCACCCGCATGAACGGCGTGGGGAACAGCTCGATGACTTCATTCATGCGCGATATTTTTGTCGCTGTATGTGACGGCGGCGTGTGACATCGCAGCCAGTGACGGCAGCAAATCGTGCGCGGATGATCTGGTCCCAGCGCGCGTCAGCCGCGGCCGATGTACGGCATGGCGGTGGCCATGATCGTCATGAACTGCACATTGGCTGCCAGCGGCAGGCTGGCCATGTGCACCACCGCCTGCGCCACATGTGTCACATCCATGCGCGGCTCGGCAAGCAGGCTGCCGTTGGCCTGCAATATGCCCGCGGCCATCGCGGTGGTCATGTCGGTGGCCGCGTTACCAATGTCGATTTGCCCGCACGCGATGTCGTAGGCGCGGCCGTCGAGCGAAGTCGCTTTGGTCAGGCCGGTGATGGCGTGCTTGGCCGCGGTGTAGGCAGCGGTGTGCGGGCGCGGCACATGCGCCGATATCGAGCCGTTGTTGATGATGCGACCACCGCGCGGCGACTGCGCTTTCATCATCTTGAACGCGTGCTGCGTGCACAAAAACGCACCGGTCAGGTTGGTGTCGAGCACCGAATTCCATTGCGCCAGCGTGATGTGCTCCAGCGAAGCGGCCGGCGCAAAAGTGCCGGCGTTGTTGAACAGCACATCAAGCCGACCGAAGCGGCGCTGGGTTGCATCGAACAGCGCCGCCACCGACTCGGCATCGGTCACATCGGTGGCCACCACCAGCGCCTGTGCGGCGCGGCTGCCAGCGGCTTCGGCGGTGTCGTGCAGCGCAGTCGCGCGGCGGCCGGCCAGCACCACCGCATAGCCCGCGTCCAACAACGCCAGCGCACAGGCGCGGCCAATGCCGCTGCCGGCACCGGTGACCAATGCGACGCGCAGCTGCGGTGTCATTCGGGTTCGATCGAGTAGTGCTTACGCATCCGCTGCAGCGCTGGTCGGCACCGCCGCGACGGGCTCGTCCGGTGCAAAGCAATCGGCGTAGGTGAAGTACAGCGAGGCGTAGAACACGGTGGAGAACATCAACCCGGCAGGCAGCGCCGCCAGCGGCACCAGGTGCGCTACACCGAGCAGCGTGAATACGGTGGTGAGCACCAGACTAAAAATCAACAGCAGCGCGGCCCACGTGAGCACGAACAACGCGAACGCGCCACGGTTGCGCCAACACGCCACGGTGCTCGAAAAAAGTGCCTGCGCATGCCCCTGCTGGTGCCAGTGCACCAGCGCCGGGGCGTGCCAGAACGGAATCGACAGCAAGGCCGCCAAACCGAAGCGCAACACGATGCCCACGAGCAGTTGCGGATCGTTGAGCAGGCTTTCGATGCGCGCGATATTGGCCGCGCCATCTGCGGGTCTGGTTGCCGCTGGCTTTTCGGGCGCGCTGTAGGGTGAGTCGGAGGTGCCGGTGCTGCCGGCCGGCGCGCTGGCGGCAACTTCTGGTGCGGTGTCAGCAACCGTGACAGCCGGTGTGCCCACAACGGCTTTTTGCAAGGCTTCGAATCTGCCCGCATCGACCACGTTGCTGACCCACATGATCAAGATGCTGGCGGCTGCGTATATCAAGCCGAGCCGCAGCATCGAAATGGTTTGGTTGCGTGGCCCACGCACCGGTGCAATGAACACATCGGGCCGTGGCGGCCGACCGTTCAACGCGCTGTGCGTGGCCAGCATGAATCCCTGCGACACCCACGGCAGCGCAGCCAGCAGCAACACACCGCCGATGCCGGGCAGCAGCAACAGCAACAACGCGCCGAATAAAAAAGCCGCAAACAACGCAGCAAACGACGCCGGGTAGGCGAAAAAAATCCGAAAGCCGCTGCGCACCCACAGCACCCCACGGTTGGCAGGCACGGTCAGCAACTTCATGGTTTTATCGACGAGGTGGCTCGCATGGTGGTGGGCGGATGGGGGTGATTGAACGCTGCAACTTCGGGGTGCCACGGGGCGTCGGTGCGCTGGCGCAGCACGCGCTCGAAGTGGCCGGGGTCGTGCGCGGTCAGCATGGCGGCATCGCGCGGCAGGTGAAAGTCCCACAGCCGCGAAATCCAGAAACGCAGCGCCGCACCGCGCAGCAGCGCCGGAAACAAGCGCAGCTCGTCGCCGTTGAGCGGCCGCACGGCACAGTACGCATCGACCAACGCCTGCGCGCGGTCTTCGGCCAGCCGACCGCTCGCGAGATCGATGCACCAGTCGTTGATGCACACCGCGATATCGAACACGAACGTGTCAACGCCAGCGAAGTAAAAGTCGAACAAACCAGTCAACGGGTCGCCTGGCTGGGTGTCGTCGAACATCACGTTGTCGCGAAACAAATCGGCGTGCACCGGCCCGCGTGGTAGCCCCGCGTACGCGGTCGACATGGCCACCTGCTGCTGAAACACCAGTTCACCTTCGATCAAGGTGCGTTGGACGTCAGACAGAAAAGGCCGCACCACCGGCACCGTCTCAGTCCACCAGGTCAGGCCGCGCAGGTTCGGCTGCTGCAATGCGAAGTCGGCTCCGGCCAGATGCATGCGCGCCAGCACGCGGCCCAGTTGACGGCAGTGGTTTGCGTCGGGGGCCAGGCGGCTGCTGCCGATCAGGCAATCGACCACCGCAGCTGGCTTGCCCAGCACGGTATGCAAGATGCAGCCGTGTGCATCGGCGCGCGGCGCAGGTACGGCAATACCGCACTCAGCCATGTGCTTCATCAGCTGCAGATAAAACGGCAGCTGGTCGGCCGTCAGCCGCTCGAACAGCGTCAGCACGTAACGGCCGTCGGTGGTGTCGGCAAAGTAGTTGGTGTTCTCAATGCCGCCCGAGCAACCACGCAACGCGGTCAGCCGACCGATGCCGAGCGTAGCGATGAGTTCTGCGGCCGTCGCAAACGGCACCTCGGTGTAAACAGCCATCGCAAACCGTGCGCCTGAAACGCAGCGTTAAACAAAAAGGGTGGGAAATTCGGTCGCCGTTGCCGCCAGTGTCGCGTCGGCTTTTGTCCGAGCGCATGTCGCTGATGT
>JAYUPP010000254.1:0-3532 GCA_043760045.1 Betaproteobacteria bacterium | reverse complement strand
AAACGTCGGCCCTGGCCGGCTGGCCGGCGACGTTGGTGGTCGCCGCTGCGGTCGCCTTGGCCGGTTGCGGCAGCACACCCAAAACCGCACCGGCTGCGCCCGGCGCCGAGGCCAAACCGACCGGCCGTGCGGCTGCCTCGACACCCGCCGCCCCATCGTCCACCGGTCGCGTGGGTGCCGGCTCGGCGTCGGCGCCAACGCCGCCCGCAGCGCCTGCACCACCGCCGCCACCGCCAGGGCCTCTGGCGGCCGAGCAGCGCTGGCTGGCCAGCCTGTTTGAGGGCACCCCCGTGCAGGTGATCGGCCAGGCCAATGGCCACGCCGTGCAGATCGAGTTGCCGCTGCGCTTTGCTTTTGATGCCGGCTCGAATCAGCCCAAAGCGCCCTTGCAGGCTGTGCTGCAGCGCGTGGGGTTGAGTCTCAAGCGGCATCCGACCGCGCGACTGGCGCTGGCCGCACCGGCACCCGGCGCGGCGGATCGGCAACACGCCATGCGCACTGAGCTGGCCGCCATGGGCCTGCCCTTGCACCGGCTGTCGGCTGCAGCCTCAGCAGCGCCCGACAACCACATCAGCTTGCGACTGGCGCTGGCGCCAACCGCCATCCAGCGCTTGAAGGATCACGAGCTGCCAGCCGTGCCCGGGCTGGTCACGCCCCAGGCGGCTGCCAAGCCTTGAGTGGCGGGCTGGGCCGTTGGCGGCGCAGCAACTTCACTGGCAGACAGACCCGGACAGGGCGGCAATGCCGGACAGCGAGATGACTCGCTTTTGTGCGTCAAGCACGGCCAGGAAGAAGCTGCGCAGGTCAACGTCGGGGTTGGGGCAGGTCACAGCCGTCGAGAATTGAAAAGTGTTGTTGGTGAAAGTCGTGACGACAGAGCCGTAGCTGCCCGCGCCCGGGTTGAACAAATTTTTCGGGCTGAATACAAACCCGAGCTGGTGCCCCGCACCCAACACAAGCCCGCTGGCATCGATGGTCAGGGTTGAGGCGGCGCTGCGGGCTTTCAGGAACGTGCCACCGCCATCCAGCCCACGCAGATCCGCCTGAGTCTCGTCGAACGCCAAAGCCACACCCAGGCTGGTGACGGATTGACCCGGCAGCTTCAGCGCCACCCGTGGCAACACCAGCCGCGAATCGGGCAGGGCCGCGCGCGCCGAACCGGTCAAGGCCGCCGTGGCCTGCGCCAAAGCGGCGTCCAGCTTGGCGCCACTGAACTGCCACAGCATGTCCGAGCGCGGCTGGATCATCAACAGCGTGCGCTCACCCACGGTCAGCGCGTCGGCCACAAAGCCGGGCTGGGTCAGGCGCTTGACGCCCGCGCTGATCTGCAGCATCGGCATGATCATGCGCGTACCACCAGACTCGGTCAAAAACGTGCCGTCGAACTCCAAGGCTTGAGGCCAGCGCACGCGGTCGTTCAGCGCGTCGGCCAGCAGCAGTCGGGTGTCGGCTTCAAACAGGGGGACCGACTCGGCCAGCGAGTCCAAGCTGAGCATGGGCGGGTGCAACGCCACCAGGCTTTGCGTCAGCAACGGATCGAGCCGGCCGCTCACCTCGGCCGCCGACCAGCTCTGCAGCGACGGCAGCAGCGTGCCCGGCACCACATCGGTGGCGGCCAAAAACTGCGGCAGGAAGCGGGTGACCGTGGGCGCCCACAGTTGGCGCTGCACACCCTGGGTCTGCGCGGCGGCGGCCCAGGTGCCCAGCTCGGCCGGATATTGCTTCAGCACCTGCACCAAGGTGTCACCCCGGGCCGCGCTGACCAGCACCGAGGCATACGCAAACGCCAGCGGCGGCACCACCACGGCGTTGCCGCGCGGCAGCAAAGCGCTGCTCAACTGCGCCACCGCACGGGATCGGCTGACGTCGCCAATCGACGCCAGCTCGGCCGCCGAAGGCGCCGGCAAGCCGGGCACGGTGCTGGGTAGCGCGCGATCAATGTGGTACTCAGGCAGGCTGCGCAGAACGGGCGTTGGCAGCGCTGCGGCCACCACTGCAGGCGCCGATGCCGCCGCCGGCTGTGCAATCGCCGCCGCACCGGGCTCGCCTCCGCCGCAGCCCGCCAGCAGCCCAACGACCAGCGCCAACATGGCAGGCACGAAGATGGGCACCGTCTTGGGCCCCGTCTTGGGCGCCGTCTTGGGAAATGTGTTGTGCCGTGCCCCGGCAAGTTCCGCAGCCAAAACGGCTGCGCATGGCGCAAATCTGCATGTCATTTTGTGACTCCCCCCGCTCGCCGAATGCTAACGCACAAACAGCGCGCCCCGGTTATCGATTGTGACCACCGCAGCGCCATCATCGACGGCAGGACCAAAGGCCCCAGCCGGCGCCCGACGAGTGACAGAATCGCCGCACAGTCCGCCCAAAGGCACCAAGCCCTAAGCCCCCAAAGCCACATGCATCACCCCGACACCGTGACCCTGCGGCCGGCCCGCGCGCCAGAAGCGCAGACGATGGCCTTGATGTCGCGCGAGTTGATCGAAACCGGGCTGGGTTGGCGCTATACGCCGCTGCGCATGGCCATGCTCTTGCGCGACGCCGAGACGGTGGCGCTGGTGGCCTGTGACAACGCCCGCATCCAGGGTTTTGCCGTGATGCAGTTCGGTGACGAGAAGGCGCACCTGATGCTGCTGGGTGTGCAACCGGCGCGGCAGCGGCGCGGCATTGGTCGGCGCCTGCTGGCCTGGTTGACCCGGTCGGCCGAGGTCGCCGGCATGGCATCGATCCAGGTCGAGCTGCGCGCCGACAACGCCGATGCGCTGGCCTTCTACCGCCAGCTTGGCTATGTTCAGACTGAGTTGATTGAATGTTATTACGGCGGCACGCTGGCCGCCCGGCGCATGCTCTGCTCGCTGCGCAACTGCAGTTGATCGAGCACCCGAAAACCCAGCCAGACGCCGGCCACACCAAACACCACCACGCCCAGGCCGTAGCCGGCCAGCACGCCTTTCAGGCCGTACCAGTGCCCGCCCAGCCAGATGAAGGGCCACACGCCCAGCGTGGCGCGGCCCCAGTTAAGCGCAGTGGAATACAAGGCGAAGCCGAGGTTGTTGAAGGCCGCATTGGCCACGAACAGCGCGCCATTGAACGAGAAGCTGCCGGCCACGAAGTGGCAAAAGAAGACGATCACTTCGCGCGTTGGGCCGCTGGCGCCAAAGGCGTCGCTGATCAGGCTGCTGGCCAAGCCCAGCAGCAGCCACATCACCGCCACATAGACCAGCACCACGGCCAGGCTGGTGCGCAGCACGGCGCGCAAGCGGTCATGGCGCTCGGCGCCCAGGTTCTGGCCCATGATCGGCCCGATCGAGCCGGACAGCGCGAACAAGCCGACAAACGCCAACGGGATGATGCGGCCCACCACCGCCCAGCCGGCCACGGCACTGTCGCCATAGGGCGCGATGGCGGCGGTGACCAACGCATTGCCCACCGGCGTGGCGATCTGCGTCAACACCGCCGGCGCGCCGATGGCCATGAACGGCCGCAGCGTCTGGCGCAGCGTGGCTGCATCCGGCCAGGCCAGCAGGTGGTGCAC
>JAYUPP010000253.1:0-3535 GCA_043760045.1 Betaproteobacteria bacterium | reverse complement strand
TGGTGTGCGGGCTGGCGATCAGGCCCAGCTCTTCCAGGTCGGCCATCACGTTGCGGATGGTGGCTGGCGACAGGTCCAGGCCCGAGGTTCGCGACAGTGTGCGCGAACCCACGGGTGTGCCGTCGGCGATGTAGCGTTCGACCAGGGTCTTCAGCAGTGACTTTGCGCGGTCGTCCAGCATGGGCTTCATTGTAGGTAGCGCCCTGTGCGGCCGGGCCTCTGCAAGCAGGGCCTATGGTGTAATCATTTTCATGGGTCAAGCTTTTAAACATGCGGCAATCGTCGGCAAGTACCAGGCCCGTGGCATACGGCCCTTGCTGGAAGAGATTGCTCACTTCCTGGCTGACCAGGGCTTGGAAGTTTCTTTTGAGCTGGACACCGCGCGCGCCACCGGCGTGACGGCTTTTGAAGCGCTGACGCCGCAAGAGATGGGCCAGCGCTGCGACCTGGCGGTGGTGGTGGGCGGTGACGGCACCATGCTGGGCATTGCGCGCGAACTGGCGCGCCACGGCTTGCCGCTGGTGGGCATCAACCAGGGGCGGCTGGGCTTCATCACCGACATCCCCCTGGGCCAGTACAAAGAAGCGCTGGCGTCGATGGTCAAGGGCGACTGCGAAACCGAAAGCCGCGCGATGCTGGAAGGTGAGGTCTGGCGTGATGGGCAGCTGATCTATGAAGGCCTGTCGCTGAACGATGTGGTGGTCAGCCGCGGCGCCACCGCCAGCATGGTGGAACTGCGGGTGGACGTGGGTGAGGACTTCGTGGCCAACCTGCGCGCCGACGGCCTGATCATGGCCACGCCCACCGGCTCAACGGCTTATGCGCTGTCGGCCGGCGGGCCCATCCTGCACCCGGGCATCGGCGGCTGGGTGATGGTGCCCATCGCGTCACACACCTTGTCCAACCGCCCCATCGTATTGCCCGACAACGTGGAGGTGCGCATCGGCCTGGTGGCCGGCAAAGACGTGTCGGCCAACTTCGACATGCACCACCTGGCCAGCCTGTTGCACGGTGACCAGGTGCGGGTGCGCCGCTCGGCCTTTCAGGTGCGGTTTTTGCACCCACGCGGCTGGAGTTATTACGCCACGCTGCGCCGCAAGCTGCGCTGGTATGAGGGGGTGGTGTGAAGTTCATGCACCCCAAGCACAACATCCGCAGCATCCGCAGCATCCGCAGCATCCGCAGCATCCGCGACATCGGCCACCACGGCCCAAGCCACTGACCATGCTGCGCCGTTTGCATCTGCGTGACGTGGTGATCGTGGCCGAGCTGGCCGTGGAGCTCGGGCCCGGCTTCACGGTGCTGACCGGCGAAACGGGCGCCGGCAAGTCCATCCTCATCGACGCGTTGCAGCTGGCGCTGGGCCAGCGCGCCGAAGCCAGTGTGGTGCGCGAGGGCGCCGCTCGGGCCGAAGTCAGCGCTGAATTCGACACACCGGGAAGTTTGGCGCCCTGGCTTGACGAAGGCGGATTTGTGGCTGACGACACCCTGCTGCTGCGGCGCAGTGTCGATGCCCAGGGCAAAAGCCGCGCCTGGATCAACGGCAGCCCGGCCACGGTGGCGCAGCTGCGTCAGGTGGCTGAGCAGCTGGTGGACATCCACGGCCAACACGCCTGGCAGAGCCTGACGCGCCCGGCGGCTGTGCGCGCCTTGCTCGACGCCCAGGCCGGTGTAGACAGCAGCGATCTGGCCCGCGCCTGGCAAAGCTGGCGCCACGCGCAGGCCCAGCTGGACGCCGCGCGTGCGCAGCAAGACACGCTGCAGCGTGAACGCGAACGGCTGGCCTGGCAGATCAGCGAAGTGGACAAACTGGCGCCGGCCGAAGGTGAGTGGGACAGCCTGAACGCCGAACACCAGCGGCAGGCGCACAGCCAGGCGCTGCTCGAAGGCGCGCAGCAAGCCACGGCGGCGCTGTCGGCCGACGAACCCAGCGCCGAAACACTGCTCAACCGTGCCATCCACGCGCTGGATGAAGTCGAGCGTTTTGATGCCGAGCTGGGTGCGGTGCTGGAAGTGCTGCGCAGCGCACAGGCGCAGCTGGAGGACGCTGCACACACGCTGAGTGCTTATCTGAACCACCGTGAACCCGACCCCGGACGCCTGGTCGAACTGGACAACCGCATCGGCACCTGGGTGGCGTTGGCGCGCCGCTACCGCCGCAGCCCCGCCGAGCTGCCGGCGCTGTGGGCCGTGTGGGGTGCCGAACTGGCGCAGCTGGACGCCGCCGCCGACCTGGAGGGCCTGTCCCGCCAAACCGCGCAGGCGCTGGATGCCTGGCTGGTGGAGGCGCAGCGCGTTTCCAGGCTGCGCAAAAAAGCCGCGCCACGTTTGGCCGCAGCGGTCACACAAGCGATGCAGAACCTGGGCATGGCCGGCGGGCGTTTTGAAATTGCTGTGCAGCAGCCCGCCGATGCAGTGGCCGCGCCGCACGCACATGGCATCGACACGGTTGAGTTCTTGGTTGCTGGCCACGCCGGCAGCACACCCCGGCCGCTGGCCAAAGTGGCCTCAGGCGGTGAACTGTCGCGGCTGGCGCTGGCCATTGCTGTCAGCACTGCGGCTGCCAGCCCGGCCGGTGTCGCGACGCTGATCTTCGACGAAATCGACGCCGGCGTGGGCGGCACTGTGGCCGACAGCGTGGGCCGGCTAATGAAGCAGTTGGGCGGCAGTTGCCAGGTGATGGCGGTGACGCACCTGGCCCAAGTGGCCGCTTGCGCCGACACGCACTTTGTGGTGTCCAAAGCCCTGCGCGGCAAACAAACCCTGTCTGCCGTGCAGCGCGTGCAAGGCGAAGTGCGCGTGGCCGAAGTGGCGCGCATGTTGGGCGGCACATCGTTGTCAGGCACGGCGCATGCCCAGGCACTGCTGGGTGCTGCAGGGCGAGTGGGCCTGTTGTCAGGCGATAAACAATGAACACAGCTGCCACCACGCCGTCCGAGCAGGCGGTGGAAAAAAAGGACGAAGTGATTTTGGTAACCGGGATTTCCGGTTCCGGCAAGTCGGTGGCGCTGCATGCGCTGGAAGACGCGGGTTATTTCTGCGTGGACAACTTGCCGCCCGAGTTGCTGCGTGAATTCATCAGGCTGGAACACAGCCGCGGCGCGCACCGCGTGGCCGCTGCGGTGGACGTGCGCACGGCCGATTCTTTGCCCGCACTGGTGCCTTTGATACAGCAGCTGCGCGGTGAAGGGGTCTACATCCGCTCGCTGTTTCTCGACGCCAGCACCGACGCTTTGGTGCGGCGCTTTTCAGAAACCCGCCGGCCGCACCCGCTGACCGCCAGCGCCACCGCCGAAGGGCACCACACCACCCACGCGCTGATCGAAGCTATCGAACTGGAACGTGAACTGCTGGCCGACCTGCGCGACGTGTCCACCGTCATCGACACCAGCCAGTTGCGCCCGGCCCTGCTGCGCAGCTGGGTGCGTTCGCTGGTGGGTGCGCGCACATCGGCATTGACGCTGGTGTTTGAGTCTTTTGCCTTCAAACACGGTGTGCCGCTGGACGCCGACTATGTGTTTGACATGCGCGTGCT
>JAYUPP010000252.1:0-3542 GCA_043760045.1 Betaproteobacteria bacterium | reverse complement strand
CGCGTCGAAGCCGGCCAATTGTTTGGACTTCACCACCATGTCCTTCAACACCTTGCCAAAGCCATGGCCGATGTGCAGCGTGCCGTTGGCGTAGGGCGGCCCATCGTGCAGCACAAACAGCGGCGCCCCAATGCGGGCGTCACGCAGGCGCTTGTAGAGGCCACCGTTTTGCTCGGTGTCGTTCCAGGCCTTGATCCAGCCCGGCTCGCGCTTGGGCAGGTCGCCGCGCATCGGGAAGGGGGTGTCGGGCAGGTTCAGGGTGCTGCGGTAGTCGGGCGTGGTGCTCATGGCGTTTGGGGGCCGTCTGAAAGGTCAGCCGGCCAGGGCAGGGCGAGGGGTAAGGCGCAACCGTGGCAGTTCAGTGGCACCGGCGGGGTGCGCGGTGTCGCACCGCGCGTCAAGCAACCTTCAGGCGACCTTCAGGCGGCCGCCGCCCTAATTCGGTCGCAGCTCGCTTGCCGGCGCGTCGAAGCGTGCCAACGCGCTGGAGCCAGAGACAAAAGGGGAGGGTGCAAGGACCGGGACATACGGGTAATTCTAGCGACGCTTGGGCTGTTCAGAAGCTGCTCAGGGGTTGTCGAGGGCCCGCCGCCGCTGCAGCCGCAGGCTGTCGCCGCCGCAGCCCAGGCAGGCTGACCTGGCTCAGCGACGGGCCCACCAGCCGCGCGCGTCGTCGGTATCGCGAGCGATGCCCTGCTGCAAGGCTTCCAGCCCGTCGTACTTCAGTTCATCGTGCAGCTTGTGCAGCAGTTCCACCCGCACGCAGCGCCCGTAAGCACCGTCTGGACCCAGCGCCGGTGGCCACTGTAGGCAGTGGGTCTCCAACAACACGCGGCCGGCGTCTTCTACCGTGGGCCGCACGCCCAGACTGGCCACGCCGGGCAAGGGCCCGCCGGGGAGGCCGTGGACCTGGACGACAAAGATGCCGCTGACGGCAGGGCGCGGGTGCCCAAAGCGCAGGTTCAAGGTTCGAAAGCCCAATTCACGGCCCAGTTTGCGGCCGTGCACCACGTGCCCGCTGACCGCATAGGGCCGCCCCAGCAGCCGTTCTGCCTGGGCCATGTCGCCCGCAGCCAAGGCGTCACGGACCGCGGTGCTCGACACCCGCAAGCCATGCACTTCGTAGCTCATCATGCGGGCCACATCAAAGCCCTGTTCGGCGCCGGCACTGTCGAGCAGGGCGTAGTTGCCGGCCCGTTTGGCGCCAAAGCTGAAGTCGTCGCCGACCAGCACGTAGCGGGCCTTCAGCCCACCCACCAGCACGTTTTGGATGAAGGCTTGAGCGCTGATGCTGGCAAAGCGGTCGTCAAAGCGCACCACCACCACGTGGTCGATGGCGCAGCGCTCCAGCTCGGCCAGCTTGTCGCGCAGGGTGGCAACCCGGGCCGGCGCGGCTTCTGGCCGGCCCGCCTGGCGCGCAAAATGGTCGCGCGGGTGCGGCTCGAAGGTCATCACGCAGGACGGCAGGCTGCGGTGGCGGGCCTCATTGGTCAGCAGCGCCAGCATGGCCTGGTGGCCACGGTGCACACCGTCAAAATTGCCGATGGTCAAGGCACAGGCCGGCACGCCCAGGTCAAAGCCACGGTGAATCTGCATGGCGGCTGATTATCCGGGCGGCAACTGCAGCAACCGGCGGTACAGGTCCAGGTAGGCCTGGGCCGCGCGGTCCCAGTCAAACTGGGCGGCGTGCTGGGTGATGGCCAGCGCGCGGCCCGGCTGCTGATGGCGCATCAGCCCCTGCTGCACCACTTGCTTCATGGCCGGCGCGTCAAAGCTGTCGAAGTAGTCGGCTGCGTCGCCGCCGATTTCGGGCAAGCAGGTGCGCCGGGCCAGGAACACCGGTTTGCCGAAATGCATAGCCTCGATGGGCGGCAGGCCAAAGCCCTCGGTCAAGGACGGGAACAAAAAGCCACTGCAGTGGGCGTAGGTCCAGGCCTTTTGGGCGTCGCTGATGCCCAGGTGGAATTGCAGATTGGGCAAGTGCACGTTGGCCCGGAGCTTCTTCGCGTCATCGCTCGGCGGGCCGCACAACACAAAGGTCATCTCGGGCCAGACCCGCGCCAGGTCGATGATGGCCTGCGGGTTCTTCGACGGCGACATGCGGCTCAGGTGGAACAGAAATGGCGGGTTGGCACCATCTGACCAACCTGGCAACGCTTGCCGAGGGCTGGCGACAAAGCTGCGCGCACCGTTGTAGATGACGCTGATCTCGTGCGGCCAATGCAGGTGCTGTTGAACGTCACTGGCGGTGTGGCGGCTGATCGCCACCAGGTGGTCGGAGCGGTCGAGCAAAGCCTGGGTGCGGCGCTGATGGCGCCACTTCGAAAACGCGTTACGCCCGTAAAGGTAGTTCAGGTCGTGCACCGTCACCAGCCGTTGCCCGGTGCCCCGCGGGGCCAAGTTCTTGTTCAGCTGGTGCAGGCTGTGCCACAGCGCGTAGCCGCGCGGCTGCACATGGCGCACACGCTGCCAGCGGTTGACGGGCAGGTAGCCCACGTCCGGGCCAAACAGCGCCCCCAGTTTGTCGCGCAGGTGAAAGTCGAAGCCCACCCCGTGGCGTTCGAGCCAAAGCGGGGCCTGCGCCGCGATGCGTTGGCCGATCTGCAGAGCGAACTCGCCCAAGCCATCGTGCAAGGCGCCGATGTTTCCCAGGCTGATGCCGATGTGGCGTTGTTCCATCGGCGCGCAGTGTACCGAGGGGGTTTGGGAGGCCCCTGAGCGCTGGGTGCCGCTGGCACAATCGTCCGCATGAGTCGGCTTGCGCTCTCCCAGGTCACCCTTTGTGCCGTTGACACAAGGGCACCGGCCCTGGCCGCACAGTCGCTGCTGCATTCGATGTCGCGCGTCGACTTCGCGCGGGTCTACCTCTTCACCAACGGTTGGTTGCCCGCCGTGGTCTTGCCGGGCATCGACATCGTGCAGATCGACTCCATTCGATCGGGCGCCGACTACTCCGAGTTTGTGCTGCGCCAATTGCCCGGCTACATCCGCACCTCACACGTGCTGATCACGCAGTGGGACGGCTTCGTGACCCACCCGCAAGCCTGGACCGATGAGTTCCTGGTGCACGACTACATCGGTGCCGTCTGGCCCGATGAACCCGAAGACCGCAACGTCGGCAACGGCGGGTTTTCCTTGCGTTCACGGCGCTTCATGGCTGCGGGCCTGGACCCGCGCATCACCCAACTGCACCCCGAAGACCAGGTGATGTGCCGCGAGCAACGCGGTTTTCTGGAACGAGTGCATGGGGTCAGCTTTGCGCCGCCCCAGTTGGCGCGTCGCTTCGCTTATGAGAACGAGTCGCCCTCGGGCATCACCTTCGGTTTCCATGGCCCCTACAACCTGCCGTCGGTGCTGACGGAGGTGCAGATGTGCGAATGGCTGGAGCGCCTGCCGCTGGACTTTTACGCCAGCCGTGATGCCCGCCGTCTGGCGCGTGCACTGCTGATGCGCGGCATGCCCAAGGCGGCCAGCCAGCTGCTGGACCGCCGCAAAGTCGCCGGTCGCACCGATCCCAACACGCGCCTGCTGGGCGCGGCAGC
>JAYUPP010000251.1:0-9291 GCA_043760045.1 Betaproteobacteria bacterium | reverse complement strand
GCTTCCCCACCGGCGACGGTTTTTACCTGCCGGCCGACGAGCCGCTGGGCCCGTCGCATGTGCTGGTGATGGTCTCCAGCAAACAGCGCAACTTTGATGCGCTGCGCCCGCGCGCCGAAAACCTGGTGCGCTTTTTCCCCACCGGTGAGACGGCAAGCCAGCTGGCCGCGCAGCACAGCGGGCCCGGTTCGGTGCTGGCGGGCAAGGCGCTGTGCCCCGCTGGTGCGGTTTGTGACGAGGCCTACGGCGCCGCGCTGCTGCTCGTTGAAACGGTGAAGTGAGCACCGGGGGTGGTGCTGCGGGCCGAGCAGTTCGATTCAACCGGGCTGCGACGGCCGCGCATCAAGGTACGCGGTGCTCAAGTCAACTTGTGTTTCCGAGCTTGTGATGCCGGGCGTGCCCCGCCGCCAACCCATCTATCCCGCAGGCCTCGAAGCTCAGAGCCTTGCGCCCGTTGCAAACGCGAGCGGGGCGAGGTGGTCATGGACCGGGAGCAGATGCTGCGGTGTTTGGAGCAGGCGGATGCCGGCACTGCGCCGGCAGCGCGCCGGCAGCGTGCCGACCATCGTGACGCTCAAGTAAGGCAGCGAAGCGTCGAAATAAGCCTACAACGGGCTTCCCAATCCCACAGGCCTGCCTCATTTCGAATGCTGAAAAAGATACCTGTCTCGTCGTTGCGCTTGGGCATGCACCTGCACAAGCTGGAGGGCTCGTGGATTTCGCATCCGTTCTGGAAGGCCCGCTTTGTCATCGACAACACCGAAGACCTGAATGCGGTGCACGGCTGCGGCGTGGCTGATTGCTGGATCGACAACCAGCTGGGCCTGGACGTGGGCAGCCCCAGCGCCCGCAAACCAGAGCCCGCAGCGCCGCCGGCGGCAGCAACGCCACCCGTGCCTTTGCCCCGCGTGTCCCGGGCAACCGGGCCCACGCTGCCCCAGCGCGGCGCCGAAAAGCCGCTGCAGGCCGAAATGCGCGAAGCCGCTGCCATTTGCAACCGCGGCCGTGAGGCCGTGACTGCGATGTTCAACGAAGCCCGCATGGGCCGCAGCGTGGACGCTGCACAGTGCCTGCCGCTGGTGGAAGAGATTACCCAGTCGGTGGCGCGCAACCCCGGCGCGATGGTCAGCCTGGCGCGGCTGAAGACCAAGGACGACTACAGCTACATGCATTCGGTGGCGGTGTGTGCGCTGATGGTGGCTTTGGGCCGGCAGCTGGGCCTGTCTGACGATGAATGCCGCGACGCCGGCTTGGCCGGGCTGCTGCATGACATCGGCAAAGCCCTGGTGCCGCTGGACATCCTGAACAAGCCGTCGCGCCTGACCGACGAAGAATTTGCACTCATTCGCAAACACCCCGAGCAGGGCCATCAGCTGCTGCTGGAGGGCGGCAGCAACCACGCTGCGGTGCTGGACGTGGTGTTGCACCATCACGAGCGATATGACGGCAAGGGCTACCCCTTGGGCCTGGCCGGTGAGCAGATCTCGAAGCTGGCGCGCATGGGAGCCTTGTGCGACGTGTACGACGCCATCACGTCCACCCGGCCCTACAAGGCGGGCTGGGACCCGGCCGAGTCCATTGCGCAGATGGCCAGCTGGAAAGGCCAGTTCGACACCCCCATGTTTTCGGCGCTGGTGCAAAGCCTGGGCATCTATCCCATCGGCAGCCTGGTGCGGCTGGAGTCGGGCCACCTGGCGGTGGTGGTGGCGCAGAACAACAGCACACTGGTGGACCCGGTGGTCAAGATTTTTTATTCTGTGAAGAAGGCATTGCCGGTGACGCCGCTGCTGGTGGACCTGGCCGCGCCCGGTTGCGCCGACCGCATCACCGCGCGCGAACAGCGTGTGCCGGGGCAATTTCCCTGGCTTGACGACTTGTGGGCCGACACCGAACTGCTGCGCCGCATGGCCGGAGCCACCAGTTGAAGCCGGTGCACGGGCTGCGCAGGCCAAGCCGCCTCGCAGTGGCGTACACATTGGTCTGCCGGCGCGCGCTTCAGTCGCGCGTCGCCCGCTGCCGCACCGCTTCCAGGTAAGCCAGCCCGTCCGGCGGCAGGCCACTGCGCTGGCTGGCCCAGACCATCTGGCCCAGGCATTCCATCACCTCGTGGTGCGCGTCGTGCATCGACTGGCGGCGCGCGGCCAGCAAGGCCACGGCCTGGCGGATGCCGGTGGGCTGGTCGATAGCCACTTGCTCTTCGATCGTCAAGTGCATCGACAAATGCAAGTAAGGGTTGGTGCGCCCCTCTTGCACCGTGTAGACAGCGGCCAGCGCGGCAGCTTCATCGGCCAGATCGGCGTGGTATTCCGGGTGCTCGGTTATCCACTTTGCCGCCAGCGCCTGCATGGGTTGCAGGGTGGCTTTGACCTGGTCACGCGCATAGGCTTCGCAAAAGAAGCGGCGCACGTCGTTTTGCGAGGGCTGGAACATCTGAGAATTGTGTTCCATCACCCGCACCCGACTCCCTTCACATCACCCTGCACATCACCCTGCACATCACCCTGCACACCGTCATGCACACCAGCACCGAACAGATCTTCACCGAAGCCCGCACCCAAAACGGCTACCTGCCCACAGCCGTCAGCGACGCGCAGTTGCACGACCTGTATGAATTGATGAAATGGGGCCCCACCTCGGCCAACTGCAGCCCCGCGCGGCTGCAATTTGTGCGCAGCGGGCAAGCCAAGGCCAAACTGGCGGCTTGTGTGGCGCCGGCCAACCAGCCCAAGGTGCTGCAGGCGCCGGTGACGGTGATCGTGGGCATGGACCTGGAGTTCTTCGAGCGTCTGCCGCAGTTGTTTCCGCACACCGACGCACGCGCCTGGTTTGTGGGCAAGCCGGCCATGATCGAAGCCACCGCCTTTCGCAACAGCAGCCTGCAAGGGGCCTATTTGATGGTGGCTGCACGCGCCCTGGGCCTGGGTTGTGGACCGATGAGCGGCTTTGACGCCGCCGCGCTGGACGCCGCGTTCTGGGCTGGCACGCCCGTGCGCAGCAATTTCATCTGCACGCTTGGCCATGGCGACCCGGCCAAGGTGTTGCCGCGCAGCCCCCGTTTGACGTTCGAAGAGGCCTGCCAGTTTGTTTGAAGGCTTGCCGGTCATCCACGACCCCTGGTTTTGGGCCGTGGCGGTGCCGGTGGTCTTGCTTGCCGGGCTTGCCAAGAGCGGTTTTGCCAGCGGCCTGGGCACCTTGGCCACGCCGATGATGGCGCTGACGATACCGGTGCCGCAGGCTGCGGCGGTGATGTTGCCGCTGCTGCTGTTGATGGACGCCGCCGGCTTGCAGCAACTGTGGCGGTGCCGCGACCGCGCATTGGTGCGTTTGCTGGTGCCTTGGGGCCTGCTGGGCACCGCGCTTGGCACGGCGCTGTTTGGCGTCCTGCCAGCGGTAGCTTTGGCGGGCCTGGTGGGTGCACTGACGTTGCTGTTTGTCGCGCAACGCCTGTTGTCGCCGCCGCGTGAAGGCGTGCCGCCCGCCGCGCCTTGGGTGGGGCGCGTGTGTGCCACGCTGTCAGGCATCACCAGCTTCATCGTGCACGCCGGTGGGCCACCCATCCAGGCCTATGTGTTGCCGTTGCGGCTGGCGCCGGTGGTCACCAGCGCCAGCCTGGCGGTTTACTTTGCAGCCATCAACCTGGCCAAGGTGGCCCCCTACGCGCTGCTGGGGCTGCTGGACCTGCGCAACCTGGCCACAGCGGTGCTGTTGATGCCGGTGGCGGGTTTGGGCGTGTGGGTGGGTGTGCGCCTGTTGCACCGCGTCAACGCCACCTGGTTCTATCGCGTGGCCTACACCGGCATGGCGCTGGCCGGCGTCAAGCTGCTGTCAGACGGCTTGCGCGCGGCCTGGGGTTGAAGGTTGAAGGTTTGGGCTTGAAGGATCAAGGCTTCAAGGTGCGCTGCAAAAATTCTGCTAACGCCACAAAGTAGTAGTCGGCGTTTTCGCGCCGCGCAAAGCCGTGGCCTTCGTTGTCGGCCAGCAAATACCACACCGGTGTGCCACGCTGCTGCAGGCTGCGCACGATCTGCTCACTTTCTGTCCACGGCACACGCGGGTCGTTTTTGCCCTGCACCACCAGCAGTGGCTTGGTGATTCTGTGCACATGCGTCAGCGGTGAAATGCTGTGCAGAAAGGCCCGCATCGCGGGGTCGCGTTCATCGCCATATTCCGCCCGGCGCAGGTCGCGGCGGTAGCTTTCGGTGTTTTCAAGAAAACTCACAAAGTTGCTGATCCCCACCGCGCTCATGGCGCCGGCAATGCGGTCGGCCAACAGCGTGCTGGCTGCCAACGCCATGTAGCCGCCGTAACTGCCGCCGATGACAGCCACCCGGCTGGCGTCCAGCCGCGGCTGGGTGGCCATCCAGTCGATGGCGCTGCCCATGTCTTTCACGCTGTCTTCGCGGTTGCGGCCGTTGTCAAGGCTCAAGAAGGTTTTGCCGTAGCCGCTGGAGCCGCGCACATTCGGTTCCAGCACCGCCAGGCCCAGTTGTTCGATGAGGTAGTTGGTGCGGCCTTGCCAGCCCTGTTTGGCCTGCGCCTCGGGCCCGCCGTGCACCAGCATCACCACCGGTCGGCGGCCTGTGAAGCGTGCCGGCGGCAGGCTGAGCACGCCGCTGATGGTGCGGCCGTCAAAACCGGGCCAGCGCACGATCTGCTGCTCGGCAATGGACTTCAGGTTTATGCCCTCGGCGCCTGCGGGTTGTGTCGGCAGTGCGGCAAGGGGCTGCAACGACGCATGGCGGAAAAAGACGCGATTTTATGTAGTGGTTTTGGTGAAACGGACTACTAGGCGCTCAGGCGGGGTGCGGCGGGGTTGCTCATGTCCAGGCTGTGCACCTGCGCTGGGCCTTGTGCGCTGTTGACCACCAGCGCCAGCTCGTTGCGGCTCGCGTGAAAGTCAGCCTGCGTGACGCTGCCGGCAGGAAAGGGCGGCAGTGCGGGGCCTGCATGCGGCGCGTAGGGCGCCCCGGTGCGCGGGTCGATCAGCCACAGTTCGTCGCGGCCATCCACGTTGGCTGTCAACGTGGCCAGGGGTTGTGCGCTGCTGCGGCTGATGGCGCTGCCAGACACGTCCCAGGGCGTGGCAGCGCTCAGCCGGGTGATGGCGCCGCTGCTCAGGTCGAGCCGCATCAGTTCGATGAACTCGTTGGCCCGGTTGCTGGTGAAAACCTGGGCTGCGCAGCAAAAACAGCTGCGTGGCACTGGTGCCCACGGGTCGGTGGGCGACCAGCATTTCGCGCCGTGTGGGGTGTCATTCCACAAACTGGTGGCCGGCAATCTGGCTGTAACGCTGCAAGTCGGCCAAGCGCTGCGCCGGCAGTGGCGGTACACCTTCCACATGCATGGCGGCAGGGGCTTGCAGCGTGCCGCCTGCGGGCGCAACGGGCGGTGTTGTGCAGGCTACCAGGCCCAGCGTGCAAACAAGCAGGGCCGCAAGTTCGACCCTTGCGGCCCGTGCGGCCCATGAGGTGATCGGGAATGAGGGGCGGTGATGTCGTGTCATGCGGCCATCGTAGCCGCCGCCGCGTCAGTCCACTCAGCCGAATCAGCCCATCTGTTCAATGCCGGCGATGGCCCACGAGCGGCTGTCGTCCAGCGGTTTGACGAGGTGCCACACTTCGTTGAAGTTGACGGCGGCAGCGCCTTTTTCTTCCACCACCTGGCCGGTGAAGCGCACGCTGACGATCTGGTCGCTGCCCTCTTGCGCCACGTCCAGCACTTCAGCGCCTACCTTTTGCACGTCGGTGTGCTGCGCTTGCGTGCCGCGGTCCTGGATGTCCAGGCGCAGCGAGGCAAACAGCTCGGGCGTGGTGAAGCGGCGCAGGTCTTCGAGGTCAGCGGTGTCGTTGGCTGCCTGCAAGCGGATGAAGATCATCTTGGCCGTGCGGGTGAAGGTTTCGCTGTCAAATGCGGCCGGCACAAAAGCCTTGGCAAGGGCGGGAGTGGCCGGCGTCACCACTGCTTCGTTGGCAGCGGGCTGCAGTGACGAAGAGGCCAGTGCCGAAGGAGCCAGTGCCGAAGGGCCGAGCGTGGGCTCAGACCGGCCAGCCGGCGCGGCGGTGTCGAGGCTGCTGCGTTCGTTTTGCTGCGGCCAGGCCACTTGCGCACCAGGCAGTGCGGCGCGGTTGGCGCCAGCGGCGTCAGCCAAGGCCGGCGTGCGCTTGTTGCCGAAGCGGTTCATCAGGAAGCGCACCAGGAAAATAGCCGCCACGGCCAGCAGCGCCAGCATCAGGAAGTTGCCAAAAGCTTCACCCATGCCCAGGTGGCTCATCAGCGCGGCAATGCCCAGGCCCGCAGCCAGGCCGGCCAGCGGGCCCATCCAGTTGCGTTTGGGTGCAGCCGCCGCAGCACCGGCCGCAGCGGGTGCTGCAGCCGGCGTGGTGGGCGACGCGCTGGGTTGTGTTGATGCCGGTTTGGCGGGCGTCGCGTCAGGCGCGGTGCGGGCCGGCATGTTGCGCGACATGCCGGCGGAATTGCCGCCGCCCAGGCGCTTGGCTTCAGACACGGTTGGTACTGCTGAAGTGGCGACGACGGCCACGGCCAGAGCACCCAACAGCCAGTTTTTCATGTTCATGCTTTCCTTGCGATTACTCGAATGGTGGCCATGCCGACCACACCGCGTAGTGTGAGGCCACGAACACCAGCTGACCATGGGTAGAGACCTTGGCCCTGCCTGTTGTGGGTGAACCTGCACAGGCCAGGCATCATTGTGCGGCTGGGCAAGGCGCTGACCGCGCCGTTGTAGGCCTGCATCGGCCTGCTGGGCTGGTTCTACGGGATAGATGACGATGGCTGAGCTGGGGTGGTGGGCTTTGGTGGTGGCGCTGATCGTGGCCGGCTTGGCCGGCACGGTGCTGCCTGCGCTGCCGGGCACCGCGCTCATCCTGGGCGGCATCGTGCTGGGCGCCTGGATCGACGGTTTCACCCGTGTCGGCACCTTCACACTGGTGCTGGTGGCGACGCTGGCCGTGCTGTCGTGGGTGCTGGAATATGTCGCCAGCCTGCTGGGAGCGCGCCAAGCCGGAGCCAGCCGAGGGGCCTTGCTGGGGGCGGCGCTGGGCACCCTGTTTGGTTTGTTGATGGGCCTGCTGGGTGTGCTGTTCATGCCGCTGGTGGGCGCCGCACTGGGTGAGTTCTGGGCCCAGACGCAGCAGCGGCGCCGGGTTGCTGCCGGCGGCGCCACGCCAGGCCCTTCAGCCTTTGACGCAGGTCAAACGCTGCAGCGTGACGTAAAGCGCGCCTTGCACGTCGGCGTTTTTGCGTGGCTGGGCATGCTGGCCGGCCTGCTGGCCAAGGTGGTGCTGGGCTTCATGATGGTGGGTGTGTTTGTGGTTGCCCTGGCGCTGTAGGCGCAGGCCCGCAGATGCCGGCTGGGCGGCGGCGCGGGCAGCCGTCAGAATGCAGCGCATGCAGTCTGTTGCGCGCGCGGTTGTCGGTGAGAAAGGGCTGGTGCTGGCCACCTGCTGTGCGTTGCTGGCTGCGCTGGTAACGCTCACCACGCTGATGTTCACGCCAACGGCGGCCCACGCACAAGCCAAGCCGGCCTACGACTACGCGTTTGAGCGTGAGCTGTTCAAGACCCGGTTCGCGCAGGAAGTGAAGTTTCGGGCCGCTGCGATCCATGTTGCCTGGGGTGCCGAAACCCTGTGCCAGGCGACGTCGCAGATCGAGCCCTTTGTCTTGTCTTCGGTGCACGCGCTGAAAAAGCGCCTGTCTGACCTGGACCTGCGCTTGTTCCGCGAAGTCACCGGCATGGACGAGCACTGGCGCGTCGTCTGGGCCGACGAAGGCGCGCCCGATGAGCTGAAAATCGGCGACGTGGTGACGGCGGTGAACGGCCGCAACCTGCCCGAGGGGGGCGCCCGCTTCGAGCTCGGCGCACTGTTCAAAGGCGGCTCGATGATCAGCAGCGACGACCAGGGTTTCTGGAACGTGATGCTGCAGGCCCGCGAAGAAGCGGCGCAGCCGCGGGTGATGAGCCTGACCCTGGCCGATGGCCGCAAGATCGAAGTTGAGACCCAAACCGGCTGTGCCGGCAGCGTCACCGCCAGCAGTTTTGACACCGACCCCGACGTCTTCTGGCGCCAGGGCACGCGGCGCGCCAAGATTCCAGCGCACGCCATGCTGGAGGCCCGTTCGCGCGATGAATTGCGTTGGCTGGCCGCGTTTGGCACCTTTTTCCAGGCCAGCCAGGCATCCATTGCTGCCGTGCAGAGGTCAGAAGGCGTGAGCAACGGTTTCCTGGTGGGCAAGATCCTGGCGCTGGCGGTGCCCGGCGCGGGCATGCTGCTGTCGGCTGCCGAAGCGCAGGCCGAACGCGCCATCACGGTTGACAGCATCGTGGGCGGCGCCGACCTGTTTGCCAACGAAGTGGTGGCCGCGCTCGGCGGCGACCCGGGCGCCGGCTTGCGATTGAGCGAGCGCATGGTTGCGCTGGGCATGAAGGCCGATGCCGTGTTGATGGACGCCTTCAGAAGGTCGAATTCCGCCGAACATGTGCGGCGCATCAAGGCGCTGCAGATGCTGCAGGACGAGCGCGAAAAGACCGAGGCGAAAGCGCACGAGAAGGCGCAAGAGAAGGCACGCATCGATGCACTGAACCAGCCGCTGAAGATTCCGCCACCCGGCTTCAGCCGCTGAATGCGGGCGGGCTGCAGCGGCGCGGGGTCAAGCCCCGATCAGCAGCCCCAGCAATTCGTGCAGCGCAAGATAGTTCTGTTCGAAGCCGCGCGGGCTGGGCAACCAGTCCTTGGGCTGCCATGGTCCGAGCGTGGGGCGCGCCACGGGTGCCACCGTCAGCGTCATCGCCGCGCTTTTATCGGGCCGTGCTGCCGCGTTCTGAAAGTTTTTCAAGGTGCGCGGCATGTGATACGCGTGGGTCACCAACACCAGGTGGTCGATGCCCTGGGGCTTGAGCAGCGCCACGCTGCGCAGCGCGTTTTCGTGCGTGTCGCGCGACTGTGTCTCTACCCAGCGCAGCGGGTGTTTGAACTCGCGCTCGGCGATGCGAGCCGCCAGTTCGGCTTCGGCTGGCCCGGGTCGGCTGCCACGCGCCACGCCGCCCGTGAAAACCATCGGCAGACCGGTTTCACGGCTGAGCCAGATGCCATAACGCAAGCGTTCCACGGAGGCGGGATTGAGCGTCGTGGTGCCGTATTCCGGCGCTGAATCGCGGCGGCCACCGCCCAGCACGACGATGGCTGTGCGCGGTTTGCGCACCAGTTCGCGCACGGCGGCTGCGGTCAGCGCCGGCGGTGGGCTCAGCACGCCCAGCGTCAGTGCGCGGCTGAG
>JAYUPP010000250.1:0-9295 GCA_043760045.1 Betaproteobacteria bacterium | reverse complement strand
TGGCTTCGTCAGCGCTGGCCTTGGCGTTGAAGCTGATCACCGGCAGCAGTTCTTCGGTGTTGCTGAACATCTTCTTCTCGATCACCGTGCGCAGCTTTTCGTAACTCGTCCACACCGGGTTGTTGCCCTGGTTGTTGGCGCGTGCACGCAGCACGAAGTTAACAATTTCGTTGCGGAAATCTTTCGGGTTGGAAATGCCGGCGGGCTTCTCAATTTTTTCAAGTTCGCCGTTCAGGCTGGCGCGGTCAAACACCTCGCCAGTGTCGGTGTCGCGGTATTCCTGGTCCTGGATCCAGTAGTCGGCGTAGGTGACATAACGGTCAAAGATGTTCTGCCCGTATTCGCTGTAGCTTTCCAGGTAAGCGGTCTGGATTTCTTTGCCGATGAATTCGGCATAACGCGGCGCCAGCAGTTCTTTGATGAAGCCGACGTACTTGTCTTCGGTTTCTTTGGCGAACTGTTCGCGCTCAATCTGCTGCTCCAGCACATACATCAGGTGCACCGGGTTCGCCGCCACTTCGGTGTTGTCGAAGTTGAACACCTTGGAGATGATCTTGTAGGCAAAGCGGGTGCTGATGCCGGACATGCCTTCATCGACGCCGGCGTAGTCGCGGTATTCCTGGTAGCTCTTGGCGCGCGGGTCGGTGTCTTTCAGGTTTTCGCCGTCGTACACCTGCATCTTGCTGTACAGGCTGCTGTTTTCGGGCTCCTTCAGGCGCGTCAGCATTGCAAACTGGCTCATCATTTTCAGCGTGCCGGGCGCGCAGGTGGCCGCCGCCAGCGAGCTGTTGCGCAACAGTTTTTCGTAGATCTTGATCTCTTCGCTGCTGCGCAGGCAGTACGGCACTTTCACGATGTAGATGCGGTCCAGGAAGGCTTCGTTGTTCTTGTTGTTGCGGAAAGCCTTCCACTCACTTTCGTTGCTATGCGCCAGCACCACGCCGTCAAACGGAATGGCACCAAATCCCTCCGTGCCCTTGAAGTTGCCTTCTTGCGTGGCCGTCAGCAACGGGTGCAGCACCTTGATGGGTGCTTTGAACATTTCCACAAATTCCAGCAAGCCCTGGTTGGCCAGGCACAGGCCGCCGCTGTAGCTGTAGGCGTCGGGGTCGTCTTGTGAATAAGCTTCCAGCTTGCGGATGTCGACCTTGCCCACCAGGCTGGAAATGTCCTGGTTGTTTTCGTCACCCGGCTCGGTTTTGGCAATGCCCACCTGGCGCAGGATGCTGGGGTGGCGCTTCACGATTCTGAATTGGCGGATGTCGCCGCCGAACTCTTCCAGCCGCTTCACGGCCCAGGGGCTGAGCACGCGGTTCAGGTAGCGGCGCGGGATGCCGTATTCGCTTTCCAGAATGGCAGCATCCTCGGCGGCGTCGAACAAGCCCAGCGGGCTTTCGTTCACCGGGCTGCCCTTGATGGCGTAGAAAGGCACGTCTTGCATCAGCTGCTTCAAGCGCTCTGCAATACTGCTTTTGCCGCCGCCCACGGGACCGAGCAGATACAGGATCTGTTTCTTTTCTTCCAGGCCCTGCGAAGCGTGGCGGAAGTAGCTGACCACCTGTTCGATGGCATCTTCCATGCCGTAGAACTCGGCGAAGGCCGGATAGACCTTGATCACCTTGTTGGCGAAGATGCGGCTCAGGCGCGGGTCGTTGCGGGTGTCCACGGCCTGGGGCTCGCCGATGGCCTTCAGCATGCGCTCGGCTGCTGTCGCGTAGGTCAGCGGGTCGCGCTTGCACAGCGCCAGATAGTCAACAAGCGACAGCTCTTCTTCGCGTGTGCGCTCGTAGCGCGCGGCAAACTGGCTGATCACGTCTTTGGGCGCAGCAAGGTGCGCGGTGGGATGGGCTGTCATGAGTGGCTGCTCTTTCACAAGTGGCCGCAGCGCGCGTCTTCATGGCAGGCCTGTCCTGCCCGGTTGTCGCGCCTGGGAAGTTCTGATGACGCCCCGCGCCTCTTGTGCAGAGGTCCAGGCGCCATCAGAGCTTTCCTGCGCACTGCGGTGGTGGGCCGCAGCGGTGGCGAAGTCGCCAGCATCTTCCTTTTCGACGCAGCTGTTGTGTTGAACAACTGCCAGAAACCCTTTTATTAGTCCTGCAGTCCAGTGCAACGTGCATAACCAGCATCGCAGGGGCCGTGCCAGCCGGTAACCCCTGGTCCGGGGGGCTGAAGCGGTTGGCTCCGGACGCAGCATGCACCTTTTCAGCACCCAACGCGGGCCGGGGGACATCGGTGCACAGCTTTGTGGTGACGAGTGCACATCGCAGGCGCACAAGCTGCGCTGCAAGGCTGCGCCGGGCACGGTGCGATCATCAGCGCCATGAACCACCACTTGCTGCTGCTGTCGGTTTGCCAGGCGCTGTTCCTGACCAACAACGTCACCTTCATCGCCATCAACGGCTTGGTGGGTTTAAGCCTGGCGCCGCTGGGCTGGATGGCCACCCTGCCAGTGACGGGTTATGTCGTGGGTGCGGCGTTGTCGGCGATGCCGGTGTCGCGCCTGCAGGCGCGGGTGGGGCGCAAACGTTCTTTTCAGATCGGTTTGATGGTGGCGGCCTGCACCGCTGGTCTGTGCGCTTATGCCATCAGCATCGGCAGTTTCTGGCTGCTGGTGGCGGGCACCGTGGTGGCGGGGTTCTATAGCGCCAACGGCGCGTTGTACCGATTCGCCGGGCCTGAACTGGTGCCGCCGCAGTTCAAGGAACGTGCGATATCGCTGGTGCTGGCCGGTGGTGTGGCCGGCGCCTTTATCGGACCCAACCTGGCAAGCGGCACCAAGGACTGGTTTGCGGTGCCCTTTGCCGGCGCTTATGTGGCTTTGATCTTCGTCGCACTGCTGGGGCTGCTGGTGGTGTCGTTCATCCGCTTCCCGGCCCATGCACCACCGGTGCCCGGCGCTGCAGCGGGCCGCAGCGCGGCTGAGCTGGCGCTCCAACCGGCTTTTGTGGTGGCCATCATTGCAGCGGCTTTGGGTTACGGCGTGATGAACCTGCTGATGGCCGCCACGCCGATTGCCATGCAGCAATGCAAACACCCCTTCAGCAGCGCCGCGCTGGTGCTGGAATGGCATGTGCTGGGCATGTTTGTGCCGAGTTTTTTCACCGGTCATTTGATCAAACGCTTTGGTGCATTACCCGTCATGTTTGTGGGCGCAGCGCTGAACGTGGTGTGTGTGGTGGTCGCCTTGTCGGGCGTGGACCTGATGCAGTTTTTGGTGGCGCTGCTGGTGCTGGGTGTGGGCTGGAATTTTCTGTACACCGGCGGCAGTACGTTGCTGACGCAGTGCTACCGCCCGGAAGAAAAAAACCGCGCCCAGGGCATCATGGACACCTGCGTGTTCTGGACCATGGCGGTGACGTCGTTTTCGTCGGGCGCGCTGATCACCACGCAGGGCTGGACGTGGTTGAACCTGGGGTCGTTGTTGCCGATAGCGCTGGTGGTGGCGGCACTGGTGTGGCTGTGGGCGCAGCAGCGCAGGGCCCAGAATCTGGCGCCACAACAACCCGCGTAGCCGAAAACGGATGCAAGCCATGAGCGAAACAGAACCCAGTACGCCGCCCGACCGCCTGTCCACCAACCCCAAAAGCCCGTTCTACAACGGCCCGCTGCTGATGCGTGGCGTGGGCATACGGTTCAAGGGGGTGGAGAAAACCACGGTCGAGGAATACTGCGTCAGCGAAGGCTGGATACGCGTGGCCGCCGGCAAGACGGTGGACCGCAAAGGGCAGCCGCTAACAGTGAAATTGAGCGGCCTGGTGGAGGCTTACTTCAAGAGCCCATCGTGAGGTGGAACGGCTTCGACAAGCTCAGCCCGAACGGCATTTCCGGCCGCAGGCGCGGCCTTCAGCTTTCACCCACACCCAGCTTGTCCAGCAGCCCGTTCAGTTCTTCGAGCGACGCAAACTGAATCGCCACCTCGCCCTGTTCACCGCGTTTGGTGCGGCGTTTGACGCGGATGTCCACTTGCGCGGTCAGCAGGTCTGACAACTTTTGCTCCAGTCGCAGGATGTCGCGCGACTTCGGTTTGTCGGCTGGCTTGTCACCGGCTTCGGGCCGAGCCGCGCGCGCCACCAGCGCTTCGGCCTGACGCACGCTCAGCTTCTTGGCTACCACCTCTTGCGCCACCATCACTTGCTGCGCCGCGGGCAGCGCCAGCAGCGCACGCGCGTGACCCATGTCCAGGTCGCCGGCCAGCAACAGCTGCTGCACGGGTGCGGCCAGGTTCAACAAACGCAGCAGGTTTGAAGCGGCGCTGCGCGAACGGCCCACCGCCTGCGCCGCTTGTTCGTGGGTGAGCTTGAATTCGGTCACCAGCCGCTGCAGGCCCTGCGCTTCTTCCAGCGGGTTCAGGTCTTCACGCTGGATGTTTTCAATCAGCGCCATCACGGCTGCGGCCTCATCGGCCACCACCTTCACCAGCACCGGCACGCGGTCCAGCCCGGCCAGCTTGGCGGCGCGGAATCGGCGTTCGCCGGCGATGATCTCAAAGCCACCAGCAGACAACGGCCGCACCAGGATGGGCTGCATCACGCCCTGGCTCTTGATGCTTTCGGCCAGCTCGTAAAGCGAACCTTCGTCCATGCGCGTGCGCGGCTGGTACCGGCCGGCGTGCAACTGGTTCAGCGGCAGGCTGTTGGGCAATTGGTCATCGGCTGTGCTGTCGGGCGCCTTCGGGCCCAACAGTGCTTCCAGGCCCATGCCCAGGCCTTTGGGTTTTTTTGTCGTTGCCATGGGATGCAATTGTCGCTTGCCCCCACACGGGGGCGCAGGCGTCACTGGGGTTCATCGCAAGCACCCGTCTGGGCCGGCCTGCAAAGGGAGCGCTCAACGCGGCTTTGAAATCACCAGGTTCAAGCGGCCGTGCTCGGGCACCACCACGCCCAGCGCCAAAAGCTCCTGGCGCACCACTTGCATGGGTGCCGTCAGCCTGGCCTGCAGCTGAACCGCGCCATGGGGCAGGTCCATCCGCCGCAGCGGAATGTCGCGCCGCCGCAGCACCTGCTCGATGCGCAGCGCAAGCGCCTCAGGGTGATCTGTTGTCACCTGCAAGGCGCTTTCGGCACCCCGAATGACGCTGGCGTCTTCGTCGGCGGCCGGCCATTCAGCCTGCGGTGGCGTGACCGTGAACCAGACACCCAGCGTCAGCCCGGCCAGGGCGACGGCGGGCACGGCCAGCCAGCGCGCTCGGCCGGGCCGGCGGCTGCCCGCCAGCCGCAACCACTTCAACAGCGGCTCGGTCAGCCTGCCCGCCATCGCCCCACGCGGGGGTTTGCCGTGCAGCAGCCCGCTGGACGCCCAGCGGTCGATCAAAGCCTGCCCATAGGCTGCGTCTTCCTGCGCCCGGTCACGCTGCGCTTGCAACACCAGTTCGCGCAGCATCGCGCCGGCGCGCGAGGCCGCGCCTACGCCGGGCATCGGTGGGTGCCCCTGCAAAGCGTCGATCCATGCATCGCTGCGTTCGTCATGGCTGGCTTCCTCCTCGGGTGGGTCGGTGGTGTTCATGGCCCGCTGGGGTCGGCTTTCACTCGGCTTTCATTCGGTTTCGGCACGGCCGCGGCCACGCCCCAGCAACTGCGCGGCGTCCAGACAGGGCGACAGAAACCGCATCACCACCGCGCAACACTGGCTGATGAATTGGCGCGCGGCACCATACGTGCGGCCCAATTGCTGCGCGATCTCGCGCGCGTCGTAGCCCAGCACCAACAGTTCTATGCAGGCATGGCGGTGCGGATGTTGGCAACGAAAGTCCTCCAGCTGACGCTGCAGGCACAGCGCCGTCACCGGGTCAGACAGCCCTGGATCGATGGCCTGGTCAAGCACATCAACGGTGTCATCAAACAGGCCGTCAGATGCTGCAGAACCACCCGGGGCAGGTTGCAAGAAGTCGCGGGCGCGCCCTTTGGCTGTCCAGTGCTGGTTCAGCACGTTGCTGGCGATGGCGTAGGCCCAGGCGTCGAAACGGCGGTGGTCGCGCACCTGGCCCACATGGGTGACGATAGCCGTCAGCACCTCGGAAATCAGGTCGTCGATGTCTTGCCCCGCCACCCCGGCGCTGAACAGCCGCGCCCGCAGCAGCGGGCGATAACGTTGAATCAGCGCCCGGCCCGCCCGTTCAGCGCGGGCGCCACCCTCGGCCAATGCGGACAAGAGTTCCATCGAATCAAAAGGGGGCCGGCGAGACGGTGGATGGGTCATTAAAAAACCTTGGGAACTGCGGGGGGCCGTGAGTACGTGTGGCGTCAAGGCCTTGGGGGGGCGCGGTGGAAGGCTCTTAGACTTGTATTGATAACACCCGCCCCCCAAAGTGACAGCGGTACCGTGGAATGGATCAACAAGGGTGTGCGCTGTCAGGCTCGCTTTTGCCACAGCCTGCAAAACAAACAATCAAGGAAACCAGCGTGCGCTTAAGCAAGCCCGTTCGGGCGGTGGTGGTGGCGGCGTTGGGCAGCCTTGTTTTGCATTTTGCCCACGGTGAAACCAGGGCCCTGCTGGTGGGCGTCAGCGTCTACCCCCACCTGCGCGGCAAAAACCTGGAAGGGCCGGCCAATGACCTGCCGCTGATGCGCAGCGCCCTCAGCAAGCTGGCGGTGCGCAGCGAAAACATCGTGGAACTGTCGGAAGCAGCCGGGCCCACGATGCTGCCCACCCGGGCCAACATCCTGGCTGGTTTGGAACGGGTGACGCAGGCCAGCGGCGCGGGCGATTGGGTGCTGATTTACTTTTCAGGCCACGGCGCCCAGGTGCCGCAGTCGCCGCACACCCAGCGGGCACACCTTGAAACCGATGGCCTGGACGAGGTTTTTCTGCCGCGCGACACCACGCGCTGGGTCGCCGCCCGGGGTGTGGTGGACGGCGCCATCGTGGACGACGAACTGGGTGCGTGGTTTGACCGCATCCGCGCCCGGGGCGCCCACATTTGGGCCATCTTCGACACCTGTCATGCGGGGGACATGACGCGGGCGGGCAGCCCACCAGCGGCCGCTCAAGCCGTCTGGCGGCTGGTGAGCCCCGAAGACCTGGGATTGAAGCCTGCTGTGAATGGGCGCTTGCCAGCGCGGCAACGGGCCCCCGGCAGGCCTGCGGGCCTGAAACCCACAGCCTTATCGGCAACCCCTGTGCGCGCAGACGCCATGCGAACGGTGGCCTTCTTTGCTTCGCACCCCGACGAACCCGCCGCCGAAGAAGTGTTTGTGAACCCGCTGGACGGGCGGCAGCAGCGGTTTGGCGTCTTCACTTACCACCTGTACAACGCGCTGGTGAACTGGACCGGCAACTTCGAAACATTGGCCGCGGCTGTGGCGCGGTCTTACCGAGATCGGCCCTTCCCGACGCCCCAGTTCAGCGGCGACTTGGTGCAGCGTTTCCCCGCCCAGCAGCGGCAGGGCTTGATGACGGTCGTCAAGTAGATTGCGGCCCCGCTGCGGGTTCAAACAGTCAGACCCCAAACAAGGCAAAAGCGGCCCAGACCCGGGGGTGGCGCCAGGCCGGGCGCGGGTGTTGCATGAATTCACGCTTGGTGGCGTACAGCGCATCGGCGTGGCCGCGCGCGCCGTTGCGCGCCAGATGGTGGAAGAAGCGGCCGACAAAAGCGGCCGCAGACTGGTCACCCACCGGCCACAAGGTCAGCAGCGCATTTTTGTTGCCCGCCACGTTCAAACCATAAGCAAACCCGAACTGACCGTCGGCAGAGGCGGCTTCGCCGCGCGCGGTGTTGCAGGCCGACACCACAGTCAACTCGCTGCGCATGTGCAGGCCGGCCAGCTCGGTGGCCGTCATCGGCCCGTCTTCATGGGGCAGGCTGCCCACCGCGCCAAACGCCAGGTGCGACCGGCCGGGCCGGCTGGGTTCGTACCAGGCGTGGGTGGCCATCAGCACATAGCGGGCCCGGGCCAGGTGGCCCTGGTTCGACAAGCTGCGCAAACGCACTTCGGTGGCCGCCGGCCCGCTAGCGACCAGCGTTCGTCGCCCTGCAAACTGCGCGGCTGCGCTGCGAATTTCTGTTTCAGCGGCCGGCAGCGGTGCCCATGCCGCGGGCCCAGCCGCCGCACCCGACGACGCCGCAGCGGGCTGCGGCTTGAAGTCGGGGCTGCCGATGGCGAGCAGCGCGATGCCCGGCCCGCTTCGGGCCTGCTGCCGCCGGCCGACCGCGTTCAAGGCCGCCAGCGAAGGCACGTGAGAAATGCGCACCTGCTCGGCCACCAGCCCACCCCGCCAAGGCAAGATGTCCAGCGGCAAAGCGCCCAGGCCGGTGTCGGGCGCAACCACCCAATGGGTGTACGGCTGCAAACGCGCCTGCAGCGGCGTCAACAAGAGGGCCGCCACATGGTGCCGGAGGGCGTCGTAAGCAGCCCGGCTGGCCACCGGTTGCGCCGCAGCCGGCCGGCAATCGGGGCGTTCAGCGGGGTTGAGGCAGGTGGGAGCATCCAGCATCACCGTTCGCCACTGCGGCTGCCCACCGGTTCGCCAGCGCACGATCTCGACCACGCGGCCTTGTTCATCGGCCAGCCGGCGCTGGCCCCATTGCGTGGCCCACAAGCGCAAGCTGTCTACGCTTTGCGCCAGCCCCGGGCTTTGCCCCAGCGTGTGCCATTGCAGGCGCCCGCGACCGTCCAGCGTGAAAGCCGCCACCCGTTGGCCGTCTTCCACCACAAACGAAACCAGCACAGACCCCGGGGGCAGACGGCCCGCATCAGCCTGGGCAGCCGCCGGCAACCGGGTCAGTTTTCCGTACAGCGGGTGGCGCAGGCGCAAACTGGCCTGCAGCGCCTGTTGCGCCAGCACGGCCTGGTCCAGGTGTTCAATGGCGCGCTGGCGATCGTGTGGCAGGCGGGCGCTGCGCACCGCATCGCGCAGCAGCAACACCCGTTCTTCGTGGTCTTGAAGGCGGCCGATGTCCAGCCGGCTGAGGCCGGCCGCATCGGCTGCGGCACGCGCACCCAGCGACGCCAGCAGGCGTGCTGACTTTTGCGATTCCAGCACCGCAAAGGCTTCCTTCACACGCCCTTGCTGCGCCAGGGCACGGGTCAGCAGCCGTTGCCATTGCGCCGTTCGGGCCTGTTGTGCAAGGCCTGCCGACCGTTGGGCGCCAGCAGCGTCACCGGCCTTGTCACCGGCCGTGTTGCCGGCTGCAGCGGCGTCGCCCAGCAGCCCCAGCAGCGACGCCACGGCCCGGTCGGGGGCGCCCGTTTCAAGCAGACAAGCTGCCAGTTCGGCCACGCCATCGGCATAGATGGGCATGCGCGTGCCGTAACGCACCAGCGCCATCGGCAGCAGGCGTTCCAGGGCTTGCCGGCCC
>JAYUPP010000249.1:0-3566 GCA_043760045.1 Betaproteobacteria bacterium | reverse complement strand
GGCTGCATCAACAGCTGCGGCCACCACCACAGCGGCCACATTGGCATTCTGGGCGTCGACAAGGACGGCAGCGAGTGGTACCAGGTCACGGTGGCGGGCGCCGACGGCAGCACGCTCAGCGGCACCGCGCTGGCGGGCAAGGTCATCGGCCCGTCGTTTGCCGCCGACGAAGTGCCCGACGTGATCGAAGCCGTCGTCAACACCTATCTGCGCGAGCGCCAACCGGGCGAGCGCTTCATCCACACGTCACGGCGCCTGGGGCCCCTGCCCTTTCGCCAGGCTGCCGACGCCGTGCGCCGAAGCACCGCTGCCCACCCCTGAACAACACCGAGAACCCCCATGCGATTCATTGCTCAAACCCTTGCCGCCACTGAAGGTGCGCTTTTGCTGGCCAACTCCGAAGACGTGCTGAAGCAGGCCGACCACATCCACGCACACAGCGCGGTGGTGCTGGACTTCCCCAAGTGGACCGACGGCCGCGCCTACTCGCAAGCTGTGCTTCTGCGCGGCCGGCTGAAGTACACCGGTGAAATCCGCGCCACGGGGGACGTGATGGTGGACATGCTGCCGCTTTTGCAACGCTGCGGTTTTGATGCGGTTCAACTGCGCGCCGACCAAAACGTGCAATCGGCCAAGCGCGCCTTGGGCTATTTCAGCGCCCACTACCAGACGGTGCCGCCCGAGCGTGTGGCGGCACCGCTGGCGGCATGAGCCCACCGCGCCGTTTCAAGGGTCAACGAATGAATGCGCAGCGCGATGGCATGCCGGTCAGCCGGGCCATCCAACTCAACGCGCGGCACACCGCGGGCTTCGAGCAGCGGGTGGCCCTGACCTTGTCAGCCCTGCAGCAACTTGCTGCAGGCCACCCTGGCCGCGTGGTGTTGACCACCAGCCTGGGCGCCGAAGACATGGTGCTGACCGATTTGATCGCCCGCCATCACCTGCCCATCGCGCTGGCAACGCTGGATACCGGCCAGCTGCCTGAACAGACGATGGCCTTGATGGCCGTGATTGATGCGCACTACGGCGTTGCCGTTGAACGCTGGCAACCGCAGCCAGCGCCAGTGCTGCAATTCGTGCGCACCCACGGCGACCTGGCCATGCGCGAAAGCCTCACCCTGCGCAAAGCCTGCTGCCAGATCCGCAAGCTGGAACCGCTGGCCAGGCTGCTGAACGGCCGTACGGCATGGGTGACCGGGCTGCGCCGCGAACAGAGTGGCGCCCGCTCTGAGGTGCCTTTCGAGGACACCGACGCCGACGGCCGGATCAAGCTCAATGCCCTGGCCGACTGGTCCTGGCACGACGTCTGGCACTACATCGCCAGCCACGCCGTGCCCTACAACGCGCTGCACGACGAGTTTTTCCCCAGCATCGGTTGTGCGCCTTGCACACGCGCCGTGGCGCAAGGCGAAGACTTTCGCGCCGGCCGCTGGTGGTGGGAGAACGAAGCCGCCAAAGAGTGCGGCTTGCATGTGCATTCATCAGCGCAAGCTGTCATCGCAACACCGCAGATAACTCGCCCATGAACGCCCCCACCACCATCCAACACCTGCTGCCCGGGCTGGACCACCAGCACCTGGACGCGCTGGAAGAAGAAGCCATCTTCATCCTGCGTGAAGTGGCAGCCGCCTTTGAGCGGCCGGCGCTGCTGTTCAGTGGCGGCAAAGACTCCTGCGTGGTCTTGCGTCTGGCCGAAAAGGCCTTCAAGAACCATGGCAGCGGGCAAGACTTCAGTGGCAAGCTGCCCTTCCCCTTGCTGCACGTCGACACCGGCCACAACTTCCCCGAAGTGATCGGCTTTCGCGATCAGCGCGTGGCGCAGATGGGCGAACGTCTGCTGGTGGGCAGCGTTGAAGACAGCATCCAGCGTGGCACGGTGCGCCTGGCCAGCCCGCAGGAATCCCGCAACGGGCACCAGACGGTGGCGCTGCTGGAAGCCATCGAAGCCAACCGTTTTGACTGCCTGATCGGCGGTGCCCGGCGCGATGAAGAAAAGGCCCGCGCCAAGGAGCGCATCTTCAGCCATCGCGACAGCTTTGGTCAGTGGCAGCCCAAGGAGCAACGCCCCGAGCTGTGGACGTTGTTCAACACCCGCATCCGCCCCGGTGAGCACTTTCGCGCATTCCCGATCAGCAACTGGACCGAGTTGGACGTGTGGCTCTACCTGGCGCGCGAAGCCATTCCCTTGCCCAGCCTCTACTACAGCCACCTGCGCGACGTGGTGCGCAAGAAGGGCCTGTTGGTGCCCGTGACCGCGGTCACACCGCCCCAGGCAGGCGATGTGGTTGAAACCCTGCCGGTGCGCTTTCGCACGGTGGGCGACATGACCTGCACCTGCCCGGTTGAAAGCGATGCAGCCACGGCCGTCGACGTCGTGGCCGAAACACTGACCGTCACCGTCAGCGAACGCGGTGCCACGCGCATGGACGACCGCACGTCCGATTCCTCGATGGAGCGGCGAAAAAAAGAGGGCTACTTTTGATGAATGCCATGTCAAACACCTTGTTCAACACCAGGCCGCAACCGGCCCTTCGACCTGCCCCGCAGGCAACCCCGGTTGCCCCGCGCAAAGCCCTGCGCTTCTTGACCGCCGGCAGCGTTGACGACGGCAAGAGCACGCTGATCGGCCGCCTGCTGTTGGAAAGCCAGGCCATCCTGGCCGACCAGCTGGACAGCCTGCACCAGCGTGCGGCCGGCCAGCCGATTGACCTGAGCCTGCTCACCGACGGCCTGGAGGCTGAGCGCGAGCAAGGCATCACCATCGACGTGGCCTACCGCTACTTCACCACGCCGCAGCGCAAATTCATCATCGCCGATGCGCCGGGCCATGAGCAGTACACGCGCAACATGGTCACCGCTGCCGCTGGCAGCGACGCCGCGGTGGTGCTGGTGGACATCACCAAGCTCGACTGCACGGCGCAGGCCGTGCAGCTCTTGCCACAGACCCGGCGTCATGCCTTGCTGGCGCAGTTGCTGCGTGTGCCGAGCATTGTCTTTGCAGTCAACAAGTTGGATGCCGCGTTCGATCCTGCCCAGGCCTTTGCCGCCGTCTCCTTGGCGCTGCAGGCCTTTGCGGCCGAAGCGGGCATCGCCCACGCCGGCATCGTGCCGGTGTCGGCCTTGCGCGGAGACAACGTCACCCTGCCCCTGGCGGTGGACTGGTACCAAGGCCCGACGCTCTTGCAGTTGCTGGAGAGCCTGCCCACGCTGGAAGAAGCGTCGAACGCGGCTTTCTGCCTGCCGGTGCAGTACGTGGCCCGCGGCACCGCTGAAGGGGTGTCTGGCCCCGGCGCAGGCACGGGCACTGGCACGGGCGCTGGCACTGGCGCAGGCACCGGCGAGCAGCCCCGTGTGCTGTGGGGCCGAATCACCCAAGGTCAGTTGAGCGTGGGCGACGAAGTCCAGGTCTTCCCCAGCGGCGAAAAGGCGGTTGTTGCCGCGCTCAAGCGCGCCGGCACCACCGTGCGGCAAGCCCAGGCCGGCCAGTCCGCCGGCGTGGTGCTGAACCGCCAACTCGACGTGTCGCGCGGCGATTGGCTGGCCCGGCCCGGCGAACTGCAGGCCGT
>JAYUPP010000248.1:0-9345 GCA_043760045.1 Betaproteobacteria bacterium | reverse complement strand
CGGGCACGGGCAGCCGGCCTGCGGTTTGGCCGCGCAGGTCCAGCAGCGGCTGCGTGAAATCCGGGCTGCGCGACAGCTGCAGACGGTAGCTGGCGGCTTCGGGGTTGGCGGTCCAGGCCAGCTCGACGCTGCGGCCAGAGATCACCGCGCGCGGCGCCGGTGTTTGCGGCAGCGGCGGTTCGGGCCGGGCTTTCAGGCGGAAAGGATGGTCGGCATTGCGCCCCGCCAGCCCGTTGGCGTCTACGCCTTGCACGCGCAACACGTAGTCGCCGTCGGGCAGGTCGGTTATGCGCAATTCGCTGCTGTCTGAACGCAATTCGGCGAGCACGGTGTCAAAGCGGGCGTCGCGTGCGATCAGGCCGCGATAGCCCGTGGCGCCAGCCAGCGCGGGCAGCGTGAAGCGCACCAGCGCCCGCTCTTGCAGCGCCGGCAACTGGGCCAGGTTCAGCGCCGGCAACAGCGCCACCGGCGGCGACACGCGCCCCGTGCTGTCCACCACGACACCAAAACCGGCCTGCACCAGCTGCCCGCCAGGCGCGCGCTTTTTGGTGGGGGCCGTTGCAGGGGCGCGGGCGCTTGGCGCCGCCGCTGCAGCCGCCGTGGGCTGCGCTGGCGTGCCGTTGGCCGCCACCGCACCTTCCAGCACCTCGCTGCGGGTCAGGGCTGAGGCGGCTTCGGCATGCACGCGGAATTCAGTGCCGCGCACCCCCAGCACGCCCTGCGGCGTGTGGACGCGAAAACCGGGCTGGCCGGCCGCTGCGGGCCGCGCCTGCACCTCTATCTGCCCCTGCTGCAGCACCACACCCGAGCGCACGCTGCCGACGCCGGGCAGGCGGCTCGACTCGTCGATCTGCACCCGGCTGCCGGCGCGCAAACGCAGCACCGTGCCGTCCACCAGCCGCACGGTGGCGCTGCCTGCGCCGGTGCGCAGTTCGGCACCTTCAGGCACCGCTTGGCCGGCGACCACGGCTGCCTCTGCCGCCGGTGGATTTGCCGCCGCGCCGGCCGCGCCAGCTTTGGCGAGCAGGCGCACATCGCCGCTGGCGGCGGTGACCACGGCCGGCACCGGCTCCACCACCATCAGGCGCAACGGAATGGCCAGCACGCGGCCGGTGGCGATGCGGTTGGGCTGCAGCAGGCCGTTCACGCGCGCGAGTTCGGGCCACTGCAATGGGTCCACCAGAAAACGGCGGCCCAGGCTGATCAGGGTTTCACCCCGCAGTGCGGTGTGCAGGTGCACGGGTTCAGGCAGCGGCGCGTCCACCGCATGGCCCGGCGACGGGCTGCCCAGCAGCAACGCTGCCCACGCTGCCAGCGCCAGACACCGAAACAACGCCGCGTGTACGGCGCGACCGGCAGCGGCCATCAGCGTGCGCCCGCAGCCCGGAAACAACGGCGAGGCCGGCGCTGGCAAACGGTGATCATCGACAACTTTCAGTTGGGAACCGAAGCGCAGCAGATGCTGCAGTGGTGGGCGTGGATCTTCGCAGCTGCCGTGGGACTGCCGCTGAGCAGCGGCGCGTGGATTCTAGGGTTCCAGCGCACTGCATGCGCCTGCAATTTGCAGCTCACCCCGGGGGTGCAGGGTGCACACCAGCACCAATGCGGGGGGCCAAAGTGCGCGCCTGTCGGCGGCGCCCCGGCGCTATTTTTTCTTCGGCCGCGTGACGGCATTCGCCAACGGCGCCAGATTGGCGGGCAAGCCGGGTGGGTTCGGCACATGCAGCTTCTTCGGTTTCTTGACTTCCTTGTTGCCGTTTTTACCCTTGCTCATCAGACATCTCCTGCGTTGGTGGGAGCCGCATCATGCGCCTGAAAGACCGCATCATCCCCGGCAACTGATCGCACAGCCCGCCGGCTGACACTGAACCGGCGCCGGCACGCGCTGCTGCGCCGCGTGCAAACCGTTGCCGGCGGGTCAGTTGCGCATGCGCGCCAGCACGCGGTCCACCATCAGGCCGCTCTGGCCCAGGTAGTTGGCGGGGTCCAGCATCGCCTGCAGCGCCTGGCGGTCCACGTGTGGGTTGATCTCGGGGTGGGCCAGCAGCAACTCGATCAGCGGCCGCTTTGTTGCCAGCGCTTCGCGGCACAAGTCGTACACCAGGTCGTGGGCGAATTCGCGGCCGATGAAGGGGCCCAGGCCCATCATCACCGCTTCGCTCATCACCAGGCCCTGGGTCATGTCGATGTTGCGGCGCATCGCGGCGGCGTCCACTTCCAGGCCCTCCACCACCGCGATGCTGTGTTTCAGCGCGCCGGCCATCAGGCAGAAGGCCTCGGGCAACACGATCCACTCAATTTCCCACGGGCCGGTGCTGCGCTCGTGGTCGGCCACCATCGCGTCCATCAGCGCCGCAGCATGTTGTCTAACAACAGAAATGGCCGCATGAATGTAGCAGCTGGCAATCGGATTGCGTTTCTGCGGCATCGTGCTGCTGCTGCCACGGCCGTGGTGGTAGGGCTCAAACACCTCTGCCACTTCGGTTTGCATCAGCAGCTTGACGTCCATGCTCAGCTTGCCCAGCGTGCCGCCCAGCAAGCCCAGGAAAGTGCCGCATTCGGCGATGTTGTCGCGGATGGTGTGCCAGGCAATCACCGGCTGCTGCAAGCCGAGTTCGGCGCACAAACCGGCCTGGGTCTGCATCGCGCCTTTTTCCAGCGATGCCAGCGTGCCGGCGGCGCCGGCAAATTCACCCACCAGCACGCGCGCTTTCAATTCCTGCAGACGGTCTTGGTGGCGCTGCACCGCGCTCAGGATGCCGGCCATCTTGTAGCCGAAGGTGACCGGTATGGCCTGCTGCAGGTTGCTGCGGCCGATCACCGGCGTGAGGCGGTGTTCTTGGGCGACTTTGGCCAACGCATTCGCCAGCCGCGTGAGGTCGGCTGCCACCAGCGCCAGCGCCTGCCGGATTTGCAGCACGGTGGCGGTGTCGGTGATGTCTTGTGTGGTGGCGCCCCAGTGCACATATTCACCCAGCTTGTCGCGGCACAACTGGTTGATCTGCGTGACGACCCCGAGGATGGGGTAACCGATGCGTTCGGTCTGCTGGCGCAGACGGTGCATGTCGATCTGGCTCAGCTCGCAGTGGCTGATGATTTCGTCAGCGGCTGCTTGCGGTATCAGGCCCAGGCCCGCCTGCACCTTGGCCAACGCACGCTCGACATCGATGTACTTGGCGGTGCGGTTTTCGTCGCTCCACACCTCGCGCATGGCGTCGCTGCTAAAGATGCCCTGGAAGATGTGCGAGTCGATGATGGTGGAAGCCATGGTGTGTATTTCTAAAGTTAGCTGGACGCTGCTGCTGATGTTGCAGCGCGCGCGACGATGCGGCGCGCGCGTTCGATGACGGGTTTGTCAACCATGCGGCCGTCGAGTTGCACGGCACCCGCGGGGCCTGCACCCGCCGCAGCCACGGCCTGCAACACACGCTGCGCCCAGCGCAGCTCTTCGGCGCTGGGCGCCAGAGCGGCATGCACCACCGCCACCTGCTTGGGGTGGATGCAGAGCTTGGCGCCAAAACCGTGCGCTTGTGCGCGCGCCAGTTCACTGCGCAACAGCGCTTCGTCGTCGATGGCCGGCGTGACGCCGGCCACGGGCGACGCCAGGCCGGCCGCACGCGACACCAGCGCCAGGCGGCTGGCCGCGAAGTCCAGCCCGAGCGTGGTCGCCATCTCACCTTCCAGGCCCATGTCGAGTGCGTAGTCCAGCGTGCCAAAAACCAGCCGCTGCACACCCGGCGCCGCCGCCAGCGCATCGGCCGCGAGCACACCGGCAGCGCTTTCCACCAGCGCCAGCACCGCCATGCCGGGGCAGCGCTGTTGCAGCGTGGCCAGCGTTTGCACACGTTCGGCTTTGGGCAGCATCACGGCAGCACCGGGGCAGGCAGCCAGCAGCACCAGATCATCGTCAAACCAGGCCGAGCCTTCGGCGTTGATGCGCACCACCAGGCGCTGCAGCTCAACACTTCGGGCTGTTGCACGGGCAGCCAGGTAAGTGGCCAGGGCAGCCCGCGCGGCCGCCTTGGCAGCCGGCAACACGGCATCTTCCAGGTCCAGCACCACGGCGTCGGCGCCGCTGGAAAGTGCCTTGTCAAAACGCTCGGGGCGGTCGCCCGGCACAAACAGGTAGCTGCGGGGGCTTTGCATCCAAATCACCTCGGCGGCACGCGACGCGGCAATTTCCCGTGCGCCGACGCCCAGCTCGGCCCGCAGCGCGTGGCTGTGCTGGCCCACGGCCGGCACGGCGTCCAGGCGCCGCTCGCCGCCGTGGCCGGGGCCCCAGCTGCCCGGCGGCCGCAGCGTGGGCACGGGGCCGGCGGATGTGGCCACTTCACGCCAGCGGCCGCGCGCGGCCAGTTGTTCGTGTTGCCAAAGGCCGGCCCTGTCGCGCAGCTCGGCATTGGCAATCTGCGCGTCTTCCAGACGCTGCACCCCATTCGGCCATGGCTTCGAACAGGCTGCGGTCGATGCCGGCCCTGGCCGTCGATGTTTTGCTGCAGCAGTGCGGCCAGGATGTCGCTGTAGGCGTACCTGCCGGCAGCGATATCGGCAATCGACAGCCCGGCTTTGCCGGGCGCGTCGGGCGTGCCGGCAATGCTGACAAAACCACTCTCGCTTTGAATCAGCAGGTCATACGCTTTTTTGTCGCGATAGGGGCCGGGGGCCAGCGGGTCGTCACCATAACCGCTGCTGTCGCAGACGATGAGGTCGCGCCGCTTCGCCTTCAGCGCCGGCCACGACACACCGAGCCGCGCCGCCGCACCCGGCGCCAGGTTGTGCACCACGCAGTCGGCTTTGTTGACGATCAACTGCAGCAGCAGTGCTGCGGCGCGCGGGCGCTTCAGGTTCAGCGCCAGGCTCTCTTGGCTGCGGTTGGTCCACACGAAGTGCGAAGCCAGGCCGTGCACACGCTGGTCGTGACTGCGTGCGAAGTCACCGACACCAGGGCGTTCGATCTTGATCACACGGGCGCCCAGGTCGGCCAGCTGACGCGTGGCAAATGGCGCCGCGATGGCATGTTCCAGCGTGACGACGGTCAGGCCTTTCAGCGGCTGCATGGTGTTCTTTCTGCGGGGCCTCTGCAGAGGGCAGCGCCTGAACTCATTTCAACGTCGCCACGGCGTCCATGGTCAACCAGCCTTGATGGTCCTGCGCCCACAGCCTGACGGTGTTGCCGTCAAGCTGCCCGCGCAGCTGGAACGGGTGCAGGTCGAAGGTGGGCCGCACGGCCTTGAATTTGAAGCCGGCCACTTCAGCGCCGGGGGCCTGGTGGCGCAGCAGGTCCATGAGCAGCGTGGCGATCAGCGGGCCGTGCACCACCAGGCCCGGATAAGCTTCGACTTGAGTGACGTATTGGCGGTCGTAGTGAATGCGGTGGCCGTTGAAGGTGAGCGCGCTGTAGCGGAACAGCAGCACGTCGTCGGGCACCACCGTGCGCTGCCAGGCGGCGCCTGCGGCGACGGCCGACGCATCCAGCGCGGGCGCGGCCACTGGCGGCGGTTCCACATCAGTCGCCTGTTGGGCTTCGCGGTAGACGATGTCGTGAAATTCAACCAGCGCAGCTTCGGTGGCGCCGTTGCAGCGCAACTCGTGCCGCACCCTCACAAACACCAGTTTGCCGCTGCGGCCTGCTTTTTGGCTCACGCCTTCAATGGTGGAGGTGCGCACCACCGCGTCGCCCACCCGCAGGGGGGAGCGAAATTCAAACTGGCTGCCGGCCCACATGCGGCGCGGCAGCGGCACCGGCGGCATGAAACCACCACGGCGGGCGTGGCCGTCGGCACCGATGTCACTTTGCCGGTGCAGCGGCAGGAAATACAGCCAGTGCCACAACGGCGGCAGCGGCGTGCCCGGAGGCACCGGTGCAGCGGGGTGGTCCAGCGTGGCGGCCAGCGCCTGCAGGGGCGTGGGCCCGAAGGTGTCGTGCACCGTCTCGCTGCGGCCCACCCAGGTGCTGATGTCTTGCGGGAGGTTGGGCGACGGGGCAGACGCAGTGGGCGGTGGGGTGCTTTGCAGGGGGCTGTTCATGGAACACTGATGTTTGTCCCATTTTGCCTTCAAGGTGCATGCCACCCAGCGCCCGCCATCGGGGCATCACGGGCCCCTGGGTGGCGGCAGCGACGATTGCCTGGTGAAACAGGTGAACGTGGCCACGCTGGCCGACACGCTGCACAAACCGGGGGTCTTGCCTTGGCCCCCAGGGCCTTCAAGCTGCGGGCGCGCAAGTCTCACACCCTAACGGTTAGATGAAGGCCAGCACAGGAAGCAACGAAGCCCGCGTTCAAAAGTTTTCGGTGTCCACCTCAGACGCCGCCTGGGCGCCATAACGGCTGCCTGACACGGTGCGGGTGTTGACCAGCGCGTCCAGCCGCACCAGCTGATCCGCCGTCAGCCGCAGCTGCAGCGCGCCCATGTTTTCTTGCAGGTGCGAAACGCGGGTGGTGCCGGGTATGGCCAGCACATGCGGGCCCCGCGACAAAAGCCAGGAAAGCGCCAGCTGCGCCACCGTGCAGCCGGCCTCGGTCGCCAGCACACGCACGCCGGCCAGCAACGCCAGGTTGCTGGCGTAATGCGCGGGCGCAAAACGCGGCATGCTGTGGCGGATGTCTTTGGCGTCAAAGGAGGCGGCGTCGGGTGGGCGATTGCTCAGATAGCCCCGGGCCACCGGGCTGAAGGCCACAAATGCGGCGCCGATGTCGCGGCAGGCCTGCAGCACCGCAATTTCCAGGTTGCGTGTCCACAGCGAATATTCGGTCTGCACCGCCGCAATCGGGTGCACCGCGTGCGCGCGCTGCAGGGTGGCGGCCGACACTTCGCTCAAGCCGATGCAACGCAGCTTGCCACTTTCAACCAGGCGCGACAGTTCACCCACGCTGTCTTCAATGGGCACCGCGTCAGCGCCCAGCTTGTGCCAGCGGTGCAGGTAATACAGGTCGATGCAATCGGTCTGCAGCCGCTGCAGGCTGTCTTCGCAGTTCTGGCGCAGCGCCTGCGGCCTGCCGTCGATGGCGCGCTGCACGCTGCCGTCAGCCTGCTTCACCCCGGCCATGCCGCCTTTGCTGCACAAAACAATGTGCTGGCGGTGCGCTTTCAGCACCCGGCCCACCAAAGTTTCATTGGCGCCGAAGCCGTACAGCGCAGCGGTGTCGAACAGCGTCACGCCTGCGTCCAGCGCCGCGTGCAGCAGCTGTTCGGCCTGTTCGGGCGAAGGCGGTTTGCCGTAAGCGTGGCTCAGGTTCATGCAGCCCAGGCCAATGGCCGGGGTGCTGAACGGGCCGATGTGGCGTGTGGGGTGTGGGGCGGTGTCAGTCATGTGGGTATGGGGGTCGGGAGCTCGTCGTCAATTGTGACGCGGTGCCCTGCCGGCAGCACCCCGGCCAGCAGCCCCTCCACCACGGCACAACCCGGCAGCTGCGGCTCACGCTTGCGGCCGCGCCCCCACCTGCCCATTGCGTATCGCCTGCGCGCGCAGCCGCACCGCGCTGCGCTCGGCTTCATGCAGGCGCGCCAGATTTTTCACCTGCAGCGCCATGCGCGGGTTGCGCGCCAGCAGCGTTTCATGCTGCAGCAAAAAGTCCCAATACAAGGTGGTGTAGGGGCAAGCTGTTTCGCCCACGCGCTGCGCCGGGTTGTAGCGGCAAGCTGCGCAATGCGCGGCGCCCATGCGCTGGATGTATTTGCCGGTGGCTGCATAAGGTTTGCTGGCCATCAGGCCACCGTCGGCATACTGGCTCATGCCCAGGGTGTTGGGCAATTCCACCCACTCGACGGCGTCCACATACACCGCCAGGTACCAAGCGTGCACCTGCTGCGGCTGCACGCCCAGCAGCAGCGCAAAAAGGCCCGTCACCATCAGGCGTTGAATGTGGTGCGCGTAGCCGTGTTGCAGCGTCTGCTGCAAGGCGTCGCGCAGGCAGGCCATGTCGGTCTCGGCCGTCCAGTACCAGGCCGGCAGGTTTTGTTGGGCGTTCAAGGCATTCAGCGTCGCATAGCCCGGCATCTGCGTCCAGTAAACGCCGCGCACAAATTCGCGCCAGCCCAGAATCTGCCGCACAAAACCCTCCACGGCCGGCAGCGGCGCCCGGCCGGTTTGCAGCGCGGCAACCGCAGCGGCCACCACTTCACGCGGGTGCAGCAGTTTCAAGTTCAGCGCCGACGAGACATGGGCGTGGTACAGCCAGGGGTCACCGGGCCACAGCGCATCTTGGTAACGCCCGAAGTGAGGCAGCCGTTGTTCAACAAAGTTTTCCAGCGCCTGCAAGGCCTGAGCCCGGGTCACCGGCCAGAAGAAGGTGTCGATGCTGCCCGGGTGGCTGGCGAACCGGCTGCCCACCAGAGCCATCACTTGCCGGGTTGTGCCGTCGGCGTTGAAGCAGCTGCGCGGGTGTGCGGTGGGCGGGCCGCTGGCCGGAAAAGCCCCGCGGTTGTCGGCGTCGAAATTCCACTGCCCGCCCAGCGGTTGCTGCGGGTTTTCAGGGTTCATCAGCACGCCGTGGCGTTGGCGCTGTTCACGGTAGAAAAATTCCATGCGCAGCGACTTGCGTGCCTGGGCATGGGCCGCAAATTCACGCACGGTGGTGTAGAAATGGCGGTCGTCGCGCAGTTCCAGCACCAGGCCCGCTGCGGCGGCCACGCCCCTGAGCGCTTGCAGCACACGCCAGTCGCCCGGTGCGGTCAGCACCAGCCGCGCCGGTTGCAGGCGCTTTATGTCGGCCGCCAGTTGCGCGGCCAGCGTGCCCTGGTTGGCGGGGTCGTCCAGCGCCATGGCGTGCACCGTGCGGCCCTGCGCGCGCAGGGCCTGCACGTGGTGGCGCATGGCGGCCAGAAACAGCACCATGCGCTGCTGGCTCGACCACACATGGGTGGACTCCTCGGCCACCTCGGCCAGCCACACCGCGTCGGCTGCGTTGTCAAAGCCGTCGAAGGCGCTGGCATCGGTGTTCAGCTGGTCGCCCAGCACGACAACCAAATTGCGCACCGGGTTGCGCATCGAATGTCGCCCCTCGTTTCGAGGCTCAACCATGGCCAGCTTTGCCGCGCCGGCAGGCTTCGGAACAGAACTTCACCGCGGCCCAGTTCCTGGCCCAGCTGCGCCGCCAAGTCATCGGCTTGCCGCAGCCCACACAAACCTTGCTGGGCAGGCTGGCCTTGTTGCCACGAAAGCTGCTGGGCGGTGATTTCATCGGGCGCGAGCATAGGCAAATGCGGCGCACCGCGTGCGGCGCGGCACGAATGACCCGCAGCGCCGCTGGTGTTGTGACTCATAAGTTTCGGTACCAATGAAAGCGATGCATTCGTTCGTCAGGCCAGGCGCAAACCGCAGCCATCGTCTTTTCTATGGCGAGG
>JAYUPP010000247.1:0-3589 GCA_043760045.1 Betaproteobacteria bacterium | reverse complement strand
TCGCGTTTGGCCCTGCGGCGCAAACAAGCGCTGTAAACCACTGCACCCACGACCGGCCGCACGCCGGCCCAAACGCCCTTCGATGACCGGCGGGTTTTTACCAAACAGTCGCAAACGCAACTGGCTCGTTCAATTCGCAGCCACGGCGCCTAGAATGTGGCGATGGTCAAGCTGTCGTTTCGGGAACAAGTGCTGCGTGTGCGTGAAGACGCCATCATCGTGGCCGTCAACCGGCTGCTCGCCGACAAGGGTTTTGACCTCATGACGGTGGACGAGGTGGCCGGCGAGGTGGGCATCGCCAAGGCCAGCCTGTACAAACACTTTGCGTCGAAAGAGGCGCTGGCCGCCGCCGCCATGGTGCGCCTGATGCAACGCACGATGGCGCAGACCGATCAGCTGGGCGCCCGCAGTGAGCTGTCGGCTTTTGACCGCGTGCGTTTGCTCACGCAGTGGGCGCTGGAAGTGCAAGTGGCCGGCGAAATGCCGGTGCTGCCGGCACAAAACTCAAGCCTGCGCGCCGAGCTGATGGGCAACCGCGACTATCTGGACGGCTTGTTGCGTGTCAGCGAGGTGCTGGGCGGCTGGATCGTGCGCGCGCAAAGCGACGGCGACATCGACACCGATTTGCCGGTTGAAGTGGTGATGTACACGGTGTTTGCGCGTGCTTGCGACCCCGTTCCGGCCTTTTTGAAGGCAGCGGGCAAACACAGTGACGAACAGATCGTGCAGTGGGTGCTGAGCACCTGCATGAACGGCTTGCGCCGGCGCTGAAGAGCCGGCGCCGCCAACTGCTGGCGCCTGCCAAGCCGGCAGACGTTCGCAATTTCCAAGTGCCCCTTCGGCGATCGGCAAGTGGCAATCCGCAAGCACAGACCGCCGAGCGCCGAGCGCCGAGCGCCGAGCGCCGAGCGCCGAGCGCCCAGCGCCCAGCGCCCATCAGCGTATCAGCAGCACCGGGGTCTCGCAGTGCGACAGCACTTTCGCCGACACCGAACCCATCACCAGGCTTTGCAAGGTGCCGTGGCCGTGTGAGCCCAGCATGATGAGGTCGTGGTCGCCTTTTTTGGCGGCCTGGATGATCAAGTCAGCCGCCGGCCCCACTTTGCTCAGGTATTCGGCTTTCACCTCACGTTTGCTCAGGAAGCTGCGGATCGGCTTGAACACCTTCTCTGCGGTTTCGTCGTAATAGGCCTGCAGGTCGGCCTTGTCCATCACCGAAGCTGCGCGGGGCGGCACGGCCGGGACGGCGTGGATGAGGGTGTAGCTGTGCGCCGCTCCGAGCCACTCGTCGTGCGTCGTCAAGTAGGCCAGCATGCGTTTGGTGTAGCTGCTGCCGTCAACTGCTGCAAGGATCTTCATCTGGGGGCTCCGGTGGGTTCAGGCGCGCAAGCGGGAAAGTCAGCCGGCGCCAGCGTCTGCAAGTGTGACACCGCGCCGGGCGGCAGCATTTTGATCGGCGTCACAGTTCCAACACCCACAGCGGGTCGTGCCCCTGCGGCTCGCTCTTTTTCTGCAGACCGCGGGCATTGCACACCACGCGCGTGGCCAGCCGCCCCGGGCGCGCCACGCGGTAGTCGTGCCGGCAATGCAAATGGCCGTGCAGCCACAAGTCGGCGCGCGGCAGCAAGTCGTCATCGGCGTTGCAAAAGCTGGCGGTGCCGGGCTGGTTGCCGTAGCGTTTGTCGGCGCTGCGCAGGCTGGGTGCAAAGTGCGTGACCACCACGGTCTTGTGCCAGCCGTCGTCGGCAGCGGGCATTTCGGCTGCACCTGCAGTTGGTTTTTGGGCAGCCGGTGATTTTTCCAGTTCGCGTTCCAGCCACGCACGGTCGGCCAGGCCCAGCCGCCGCACCGCCTGCGCATCCAGCGGTTGTCCGGCACGCGTGCTGGCCATCAGGCGCAGAAAGTAAGTGGCTGCTCGCTGTGCCCGTTCTCGTTGATCGGCGCCAAAAGTGTCGAAGTCACTCCAGCGGGTGGTGCCCAGAAAGCGGGTGCGCTGGCCCAGCGTGTTGGTGTGCAGCCAGCTGCGTTTCTCCAGCCACACAAAACCCAGGCGCGCACACAGCGCCTGCAGGCCCGCATAAGCCTGGTCAACGTCGCGGCCGTCGGCTTCGTGATTGCCGGGCACCACCAGCACCGGCACCGGCCAGCCCGCGAAGCGTTCGTAGGCGACCCAGGTGCTGTCGATGTCGCCGGCCAGCACCAGCAGTTCGGCTTGAGCTGCGGGTTCGGGCTCAAAGCTTTCGGTTTCCAGGTGCAGGTCGGACAGCAGTTGCAGTTTCATGCCGGCATCATGCCGCTTGTCGCCCAGCGCTGGCCAGGGTGCTCGGCTTCACCCCAGCCACTCGATGCGCGCGCCATGCGGATGGCAACGTGCCAGCAAGTGGTCGCCGCCGCCCGGCCAGATGCGGCAGCGCAGTTCCATCACCAGGTCGGGTTGGGGTGGCTCGAAGCGCAGCCAGGCCACCGGCGACGCTGCATCGGCGCGGCTGCCGGCCTCTTGCATCTGCGCTTCGATGTCGGCCTGCTCGGCCGCCGCGATGTACTGCCAAACCACCGAATGCATCAGCACCAGGGCCTGGCCCGGTCGGCGCTGGCGCAATTGCAGGCGCAAAAAGTCGGCCGCGCCGGCCGTCTGGATGCGCACGCCCGAACGCGCCATGCAGGCACTGGCCACCTGCTGTGCCTGGCGCAGACGCTGCAACCGCTGGGGCTGGTCGGCCCAGATGTAGGACGCCAGGCGCAACGCTTGTCTCGGGTCGTCCAGATCAATGGGGTTGGCGTCGCAACCGGCGCGGCGGGTGATGCGCAGGTGCGCCTGCAGTGGCGGTGGCGGGCCCAGCCATTCACTGCGCAGCACCAGGCCGGGGCCGGCTTCGGTGAAGGCCCAGCTGCCATGCTCATGGCGGTAGTGGTCGCACCACAGGTTCAGGCCCGCCGACGCACCCATTTCCAGCAACACGAGTGGCAAGCCGGTTTGCGCCGCCACATGCAACAGGCCCGGCAACAAAGCCGCACTGCGCTGCACTTCATTGGTTTGTGGCGGCGACTGCAAGGCCAGACGCAGGGCGGTGTGCTGCGTGCGCCACGCGGTGTCGATGGCGGCGTCGAGTTGGGCGTCGAACGCGGCTTCGGTGGTCTCGCTGCGGGCTTGAACGGCCGGTGGCCACAAACCGGACCAGGGCTGCAGGCCCTTCAGCGCCAACAGATGCAAGGCGGCCAGCCAGCGCAGGGCCACGGCTGCGGCCAGCGGGTCGGCGGCAAGTTGGCACAGCAGTTCAAGAGCAGCGGGCTGCTTCTGCAGCCAGCCGTGGCTGCGTTGCAGCACGCGCGCGCTGAAAGGTGAAGGCTCGCGGCACCAGCCGCGCTGCCTGTCGAAAGCGTGCAGTACCGCGTCTGCCGTGGCCTTCACCGCCGTGACCTGGTCACACTTCAGCGGCTGTGCTTCAGTCCGCCAGCCGCGCTTCGATGCGCGCTTTGGTGGTCAGCATCTCGGCCGGCAGGCCGTGTTCCAGTTGTTTGAACAGCTCGGCGTGCAGCGCCAGTTCTTGCTGCCAGGCGGCCTTGTCGATGCCGATCACGCTGGCAAACT
>JAYUPP010000246.1:0-31247 GCA_043760045.1 Betaproteobacteria bacterium | reverse complement strand
GCAGCCTGGTGACGGGCGCACGCGCTTTGGGCACACGCGTCATCGACCGCTGCAACCTCACCATACTGTCTGAGCCCGGCCAGGAAAATCTGGCCCAGTTTCTGGCTGAGTCGGGTGTGGAAGTCACCGCTTCATTGCCCTGTTATTCGCCCGGCAACGTAGACCGCCAGCGCGGCGACGGCGTGTTCGAGCGCAGCATCGCCGGCCTGCGCCAGCTGAACCGCCTGGGCTACGGCCAAGCAGGCAGCGCGCTCGAATTGAACCTGGTCTACAACCCGCAGGGCCCTGCGCTGCCGCCACCGCAGGGGCCGCTGGAGGCCGACTACAAACGTGAACTTCTGCAGCACTTCGGCATCCGCTTCAACAAGCTGTTTGCGCTGACCAACATGCCCATCCAGCGCTTTGGCAGCACGCTCGTCAGCAAGGGAAGTTTTGCCAGCTACATGGAGCTGCTGCGGGCTTCTTACAGCGCGCACAACCTGGGCGGTTTGATGTGCCGCAGCACCGTCAGCGTGGACTGGCAGGGTGATTTGTACGACTGCGACTTCAACCAGATGCTGGGCCTGCGCGCGCGGCTAGGGAAAACTGCATTGCCACATCTGCGTGACCTGCTGCTGCGTGATGGTGTGCCCGGTGATGCTGTTGCCGGTAACGCGGTTGCCTGTCACGCGGCTGACGACCTGCAGGGCCAACCCATCGCCACTGCCGACCACTGCTACGGCTGCACCGCTGGCCAGGGCAGCAGCTGCGGCGGCGCGCTTGAGTCTGCGGCGGCGGCTGCGCCGCCCACGGGGCAAGCGGCGGCAGGCGCAACTGCAGGCGCAACTACGGTCGCAACAGCGGTCGCAACAGCGGTCGCAACAGCAGGCGGGTGAAACCGGCCCCACGTCCCGATCCGCCAGCGCTCAGCATCGTGATGCCAGTGCTTAATGAAGCCGGCGGCATCCATGACACGCTGCTGGCGCTGGCCGTGTTTCGCGGCCGCAACGCCGAAGTCATTGTGGTGGATGGCGGCAGCCGCGACGGCACGCTGGAATTGGCCCAACCCGACGTCGACCTGGCACTGCGCAGCGGGCGTGGGCGTGCGCAGCAGATGAATGCCGGCGCGCGCCAGGCCCGGGGTGACGTGTTGCTGTTTCTGCATGCCGACACCCAGCTGCCACCCGGCGCCGATGGTTTGATAGCCACCGCTGTGCGCGGCGGCGCCGCCTGGGGGCGCTTCGACGTGCACATCCACGGCCGCCCGCGCATGCTGCGGGTGGTGGCCGGGCTGATGAACCTGCGCTCGCGCCTGTCTGGCGTGGCCACCGGCGACCAGGCGATTTTTGTTCGCCGCAGTGTGTTTGAAGCGGTGCAGGGTTACCCCGACCAGCCGCTGATGGAAGACATCGAACTTTCGCGCCGCTTGCGCCGCTTGGCACGGCCCATGTGCTTGCGTGCACGCGTCACCACATCGGGCCGGCGCTGGGAAACACGCGGCGTCTGGCGCACCATATTCCTGATGTGGCGGCTGCGCTGGCGTTACTGGCGTGGTGAATCTGCGGCGGTGCTGGCGGAAGCCTATCGGTGATGCCTAACGCTGAAACGGCAGTGATCGTGTTCGCGAAGGCGCCTGTCGCCGGTCAGGCCAAGACCCGTTTGATTCCCGCTCTGGGCGCAGCCGGTGCGGCGGTGCTGGCAGAAAGATTGTTGGTGCACGCCACGGCCTCAGCAGCAGCCGCGCAGCTTGGGCCGGTAGAACTGTGTGTCACGCCCGATACCCGGCATCCGTCGTTTCAGCGCCAGGCGCTGCTGCACGGCCTACGCTTGACCGAGCAAGGCGAAGGTGACCTTGGGCAGCGCATGCACCGCGCGCTGCAGCGTGCCTTGCAGCGTCACGCCCCTGCGTTGCTGATGGGCACCGATGCACCCGCGCTGGACGAGACGAGGCTGCGCCTGGCCGCAGGGGCCCTGCGCAACCACGACGCTGTATTCGTGCCCGCCCTTGACGGCGGCTATGCGCTGGTGGGCTTGCGCCAACCGCACGCCAGCCTTTTCGAGGGCATGACCTGGAGCACCCACCGCGTGATGCAGGACACCCGCGAGCGCCTGCTCGCGGCCGGCTTGCAATGGGCAGAGCTGGACCCGGTGGCCGACATCGATGTGCCGGCCGACCTGCAGCACCTGCCGCAGGCTTGGGCCCGGCTCAGCCGGTGATTGCGCCGGCCGCTTCGGCAACACCCGTTCGAGCACTGCGCGTCAGACGCAGCGCCGCGAAGGCCGCCAGACACAGCGCCAGCGCACCCGGTTCGGCCACCGCCGAACCTGGCAGCGGCCCGGTGGTGAAGGGCGTGAAGGTGGTTGCTGCCGTGCTGAATTCGGCCCGCAGCCCGGTGCTGTCGCCGAAACGGTAGTTGCTGCCGGTGCCGGTCATGCCGGGAGCGTCGGGCACACCCAGCAGGGTGTCAAAGTAGTTGCCGCCGGCATCGAAAACACCGGTGAAAGCCAGCAATTCGTCGAACGAAAACAGCAGGTCCAAGTTGAAGTCTTCGTAGGTCAGCGAGAAGGCAACGTTGACAAAAGCTGGGTCGAGCGCCAGGCCATCGGTGGTGGCGTCAATCAGGTAAACCGGCGCGGCCTGGGCGCTGAAGGCCAAGGCCAGTGCCGTTACGGCCACGACACGGGGCAATGAAGTGGAGATCATGCTGGCGCTCCTGGTTGCTGTTGTGGGGGCTTCAGTTTGCCAACCCATCACTGCGCGCCGGGGTTGGGCGTGTTCAGATAGGGGAAGCCAGGCAAGAGCGGCACCACGGCCTGGTCAACAGCGTCGTGCAGCCTGAAGGCGATCTCGCCCAAGGGCACCACCGAAGGGTTGCAGGCCAGGCCCAGACCCAGCGCGTTGTTGTTGCCGTTGGCCACGCACAGCCCGCCCATCACCACCACCAGCGAGATGTCAACGATGTCGTCTTTGGGGCGGCGGCCGTTCGGGTAACCGGCCAGGTCAGAGCCATTGGCCAGCAGGTTGCCCACCACGCCCAGCCGGTTTTGCTGCGCAAAGGGCACCGGCGCCACGGCTGTGTTCAAGCGCAACATTTCTGACGGCACCACATTGGCCGGCCGGTTCAAGTTGAACGGCGTGCCGCCCGGCCCCAGGTTGGTGTTGATGCCGGTCAGAAAGGTGTTGACCAGGTCCAGGCGCGGGAAGTTGCTGGGTGCGATGTTGAAGCCCGGGTAATTCGGGTCGCCCTGCAGCACCAGGTCGATCAGAAACGGCAGCGTGGGGTTGGTCACATAGGTGGCAAATTGGCCATCGTTGCGTGGCAACGAGGCGTTGAACTTGTCCTTGTCGCCCAAACCGATCACCACTTCATTCACCAGCGGCATGCCCAGGCGCGACGCCTGCACCCAGCCGCCACCCACGCTGACGCCCGTGCCGTGCCCGGTGGGCGGGTTGGGGTTGGCCAGCCGGCTTTGGCGAATGCTGGAGGTGGTCCAACCGCCGATCACCGTTTCGGTGCCTTGCGTCAGGCAGCTCTTGTGCACCTCAAGGGCCAGCGAGGTGATGTTTTTGTCCTGGATGGAATTCGCCGCCGCTGCGTTGATGAGCGCCGGGTTCGTGATCACGCTCAACGGGGCATTGACGAGGTCGAAGATGGGGCCCAGGTTGACCGCAAATGCCTCCTGGCGCTGGCCTACAAATACCCGGCCTGGCATCGCGCAGCCGGGAATGTTGACGCTGTACACATGCTTGCCGGCATAGGTGTCATAGGCCGCCTTGTTGCCCAGCGTCTTGGTGCCGATGTAGTCGCTGGGCTTGTCGAACACCACGCCGCCGGTGGTTTTGCTGAGTGCGGTCACGGGGCCGGTGCGGCGGTCGCCGCGCACGATGTTGACGGTGAATTGCTCGTTCACATTCAGCGCCGGGTCGTTCGGCTGGCTCACCGGGCCGGCCTGCGTCAGCGGGATGCCGACCATCTGGTTGCCGATCGGCACTTTGATGTTCTTGAAGTTGTTTCTGAACTGGAACTGAAAGGTGATGTCTTCGCGCGCATCGCCGTTGTTGTCGACGTGGATCTCGTACAGCGCATGCGGGTCCATCTTGAAATAGTTCGGGCCGCCGTACGGGTCTTGCAGCGGCTGGTAGTTGGCGATCAACGTGACGTAATCCGCTCTGCCGCTTTCGTAACTGCTGAAGAGGTAGAAGTCGGTGCCGTCAAGCTTGGGCCGCTCGGTGATGCTGGGCGCCTCACGGTGGCTGGAAGCATGGGCGGGCAGGGCGGCCAGTGTGGCTATCACGGCGGCAGCGACGGCGCCGAGCGTACCCACGGTTGCGGCACGCAGGGGGGTGGTGGTAGGCATGTGGAATTCCTCGGTTGCGTTGACTCGGATCGGCCCACCGCCTTTGCGTGCGCCGTACGGCGCCGTTTTGGCGCTGCCGCGCATTAGCATTCGAAACAAGAATTCGTAATGTGCGGCCGCGCACAAAACCTGCCCCTCACATGCGGGGGTGAATGACAGCCGGCAGCGCCGCTTCGGATTGCGTGTCCGCGTGCGTGACAGCGCACCGGTTTGCGTTCGTTTCCAATGCCCCGCCGGCCTGGCGTCTGCGCAGCTGTTCCAGCGCTCACAGCTTGCTTTGTTTCACCTCTCGGAGACCTCTTTATGCGCACCCCCGTTTGCATCATCGGTGGTGGCCCCTCGGGCCTGCTGCTGTCGCAACTGCTGCACTTGCAGGGCATAGAAAGCGTGGTGCTGGAACGGCAGAGCCGCGACTACGTGCTCAGTCGCATCCGCGCTGGCGTGCTGGAACAAGGCATGGTGGGCCTGATGCAGCAGGCCCAGTGTGGCGAACGCCTGGCGCGTGAAGGCGAGGTGCACGGAGGCTTTTGCATCGCGCACGGCGAACGCCAGTTGCGCATCGACCTGCACGGCCTGGCCGACGGCCAGACGGTGACGGTGTACGGCCAGACCGAAGTCACCCGCGACCTGTATGCCGCGCGCGACCGCCTGGGCGGTGTGGTGCTGCACCAGGTGCAGGACGTGCAGCCGCAAGGCCTGGACACCGCCCGGCCCTTTGTCAGCTACCGCCACAACGGTGCGGCGCAGCGCCTCGACTGCGACTTTGTCGTGGGCGCCGACGGCTACCACGGCGTCAGCCGAAAGTGCATTCCCAAAGACGTGCTGCGGAAATATGAAAAGGTCTACCCCTTCGGCTGGCTGGGTTTGCTGTCGCACACACCACCGGTGGCACACGAGCTGATCTACGCCCGCCACGAACGCGGCTTTGCGCTGTGTTCGCTGCGCTCGCGCACGCTCAGCCGCTACTACGTGCAGGTGCCGCTGAGCGACCACGTGGACCAGTGGAGCGACGACGCTTTCTGGGCCGAACTCAGGCGCCGCTTGCCGGCTGAAGTGGCGGCGCGGCTGGTGACCGGGCCGTCGGTTGAAAAATCAATCGCGCCGCTGCGCTCTTACGTGGCCGAACCCATGCGCTGGGGCCGTTTGTTTCTGGTCGGCGACGCCGCCCACATCGTGCCGCCCACGGGCGCCAAGGGCCTGAACACGGCCGCGTCCGATGTTCACTATCTCTACCAGGCCTTGTTGCAGCACTACAAAACAAGCAGCGACGAAGGGCTTGACAACTATTCGGCCACCGCCTTGGCGCGGGTGTGGAAGGCGCAGCGCTTTTCTTGGGCCATGACAAGCATGCTGCACCACTTTCCGGGCCATCTGGACTACGACCAGCGCCTGCAGCGCACCGAGCTGGATTACCTGTTCAGCTCCGCGCGCAGCCAGGCCGCGCTGGCCGAAAACTATGTGGGATTGCCTTACTGAGCGGGCCACCGTTAGAGTGGGCCGGTGTCGAAACCGGTGTCGAAACCGACGTTGAACAACCACCGCTGAATGGAGCCCCCATGCCCGCACCCCTGCGCGATGTGCCGCTGCAAGCCGTTGAGCTGATCAAAAGCTTTGAAGGCATACCCGACGGTGACCCCGGCACCGTCAACATCGACGCTTACTTGTGCCCGGCCGGCATCTGGACGATTGGCTGGGGCCACGCCATCGTGGACGGTGGCATGCAGTTGAAGGGCTTGCCTAACAAGGCACGTGCACGCTCTCTGTTCCCCGGCGGCATCACCCGCGAACAAGCCCAGTTGCTGCTGCAGGCCGACCTGCTGCCGCGCTGCGCTGCGGTGCTGAGCGTGGTGAAAAAAACGCCGCTGAACGACGGCATGCTGGGTGCGCTGGTGGCTTTTGTATTCAACGTGGGGGCGGCCAACTTTGGCGCGTCCACGCTGAAGAAGCGCCTCGACGCGGGTGACCTGGCCGGCGCGGCCGATCAGTTTCTGGCCTGGGACAAAGCGCGCGTGAACGGTGTGCTGCAGCCGCTAGCGGGCCTGACGCGACGCCGGCGCGCCGAGCGCGCCATGTTCCTGGGTGAAGACTGGCGTGCCGCCGCTGCAACGGTGGCAACTGCAACCCGCAGCCGGACGCTGCCGGCACCGCTGCCGGTGCCCGAGGTGCCTGAACATGAGCGGCCGAAAAAACCCGGCGCACGCAAAACGGCAGCCAAGGTTTCGACTGCAAAAACCGTCAAGCCACGCGCCCGAACCACCACACCGAAAGCCCCGCCGCCAGCGCAGCCAGCAATGCGCCCAAGCCGGCAAAAAGCGCGCTGACTTCGGTTTCCTTGCGTTCCACCACCATGCGCGAGCTTAAGTTCTCGTAAACCTTTTTCAGGTCTTCGGCAGTGCCGGCATAAAAGTATTCACCGTGGGTCAGCACGCTGATGTTTTTCAGCGTTTCTTCGTCCAGCCGCACGCGCATGCTCCAGCCTTCAAAGCCGATGGTTTCACCGCTCGTGGTGCCAATGCCCACGGTGTAGACGCGGATGCCGCGTTCGGCCGCCATCTTGGCGGCGTCCAGCGGGTCGGGCCCGGTCGTGCGCTGGCCGTCGGTGAGCATGATCACGGCGGCCGAGTTGTACGAACCCGGTGGCACGGGCGTGAAGTTTTTGTCTCCGCCTTTGCCGTCTTTTGCGTCTTTGCCGGCGATGCTGTTTTTGTTGCCACCTGGGAAGTTGCGCTGCCCGGTGACGTGCTGGATTTCGATGCCGTGGTCGGGGAACAGCGTGGCCAGACTCAGGATGATGCCGCTGCCGGTGGCCGTGCCGCGCTGCAGCTGAAAACGGTCGATGGCCTGCAGGACATCATCGCGGCTGGTGGTGGGCGCCTGCACCACGGCGGCGGTGCCGGCAAAGGACACCACACCCACCCGCACCTCACGCGGCAGGTTGCTGACAAATGCTTTGGCCGCCACCTGGCTGGCCACCAGGCGGTTGGGTTTGACGTCTTCGGCGCGCATGCTGCCCGAGACGTCCATCGCCAGCATGATGGTGCGCTCGGACATGGGCAGCGTGATGATGGCCGTGGGCCGCGCCACGGCCAGCAGCATCGCGCCCAGAGCCAGCAGCATCAGCAGCGGCGGCACGTGACGGCGCCAGCCCGGGCCGTTGCCCAGCGCCAGCTTGGCTACCATCAGGCTGGCCAGGCGCACGGTGCTTTTGCGCTTCCTCGCGAGTAACCAGCGGTACAGCAGCACCAGCAACGGCAGGGCCAGCAGCAGCCACAACAGGTGGGGCCAGATGAAGCTCATGAGCTTGCCCTTTCAGATGTTTGCCGGGTTGCCGGCGCCGCTGTTGCTGCCGCGGATGACGCAACAGGTGCAGCGCGGGCCATGCGGGCCGGAAAACGCCGTGGCAGCTTCAAGCGCGAACGCTGCCGGCGCAGATCGACAAACCGCATCAGCGACTGCAGCAGGTCGTCGTCGGTGGCGAGCTCCAGGACGTCGGCACCGCTGTCCATCAGGCCTTGCAGCACGGCTTGTTCCTGCTGTTGCGCATGCAGGGCATAACGTTCACGGAACCCGGGGTCGCCAGCGTCGATGAAAAGCTGCTCGCCCGTTTCGGCATCCTGCACCGTCACCAGGCCCAGGCCGGCACCTGCTGGCAGTTCCATTTCCAGCGGGTCCCACAGGCGCACGGCGATCACCTCATGGCGCTGCGCCAGGCGCGCCAGCGGTTGTTGCCAGCCGGGCTGGCTGATGAAGTCGGAGACCACAAAAACCAGTGAACGGCGCTTGATCACGCCGCTGGCGGCTTGCAGCATGGCGGACAGCGAGGTGCCCTGCGCAGCGGCGTTTTCCCCGACGCCGCCCGCAGGCACCGCGCGCGAACGCGGCGACTCACCAGGCACCGCGCGCGAACGCGGCGACTCACCAGGCACCGCGCGCGAACGCGGCGACTCACCAGGCACCACGCGTTAACGCGGCGACTCACCAGGCACCGCGCGCGAGCGCGGAGCGCGCAGCCGCTGCAGCAGTTCCAGCACATGCACCCGGCTGGCGCGCGGCGGCAGCACATGTTCCACCGCCTGCCCATACAGCAGCGCGCCCACGCGGTTGCCATGGCGCGTCAGCACGCGCGCCAGCGTGGCCACGAGGCCGGTGGACACCGCCAGTTTGGTGACGTCGCCCGAGCCGAAATCGACGCTGCCCGACACGTCCAGCACAAACCAGGCCGTCAGGTCGCGGTCTTCCAGAAACTGGCGCACGTAGGGGGTTTGCAAGCGCGCGGTGACGTTCCAGTCGATGTGGCGCACGTCGTCGTGGTGCTGATATTCGCGCAGGTCGGCCAGGTCGATGCCGGCGCCGCGCCACAGCGTGCGGTAGTCGCCCTGCAGCAGGCCGTCAAGGCGGCGGATGACCTGCCATTCCAGCCGCCGCAGCAGCTGGTCGCTGGGTTCGCTGGCCTGGCTGGCCTGGCTGGCCTTTGCGGGCGCTTCGGCGTCAGGCACGGGAAGCTGCCCCCGTTGCCGCTGTCGCCACGGTGGCTTCAGCCGCGCTGGTGGCCAGCGGCTGGTCGGGCTTGGGCACGGCAGCCAGCAGGCGCTGCACGATGATGTCGGGCGTCAGGTTGTCGGCCAGCGCTTCGTAGCTCAGTACCACGCGGTGGCGCAGCACGTCGGGCACCAGGTCCACCAAGTCTTCAGGTAAGGCATAACGGCGGCCGCGCAGCAGCGCCAGCGCCTTGGCGCCTTCAATCAGGCCAATGGTGGCGCGCGGGCTGGCGCCGTAGGTGATGCAAGGCGCCAGTTCGGGCAGGCCGGCCTTGGCCGGGTTGCGCGTGGCAGCCACCAGGCGCACCGCATATTGCATCAGTGAGGGGTCGCAGTACACGGCACGGCATTCGCGCTGCAATGCAGCCAGCTGGTGCATGTCGGTGACGGCGCTGACAACGGCAGGTTCACCCGTCACGCGCTGTGCGATGACAAACTCTTCTTCTTCGCTGGGGTAGTCCACCAGCACCTTCATCATGAAACGGTCGACCTGCGCTTCGGGCAGCGGGTAGGTGCCTTCGGTTTCAATCGGATTCTGCGTCGCCATCACCACAAAGGGTTCCGGCACCTTGTGCGTTTCGCCAGCGATGGTGACCTGGCGTTCCTGCATCACCTCCAGCAAGGCACTTTGCACTTTTGCCGGCGCGCGGTTGATCTCATCAGCCAGCAGCAAATTTGCAAACACGGGCCCCAGGCTGGTGCCGAATTCGCCGCTTTTCGGGTTGTAGATGCGGGTGCCCACCAGGTCGGCCGGCACCAGGTCGGGCGTGAACTGAATGCGCTTGAAACTGCCGCGTGTGGTGCGTGCCAGCGTCTTGACTGTCAGCGTCTTGGCCAAGCCCGGCACACCTTCCACCAGCAGGTGGCCCTGGGCCAGCAGGGCCACCAGCACGCGTTCAAGAAAACGGTCCTGGCCGACGACTACACGCTTCACTTCGTAGAGCAGGCGTTCCATGAGGGCGGCGGTGCTGGTGTCTTGGGCTTCGCTCATGGTGGGGGTCCAGTGGGGGTTTTCAGAACGGTGGCATGCCTATCGAGCCACATCAAAACGGCGGCATGCCTGCCGAGCCTCACTAAAACGGCGGCATACCCGCCGCCGCCGCCGCGTTTTCTATCGGCACGGCAAAGCCGATGCCGATGAAAGTGCGCTGCTCGCTGGGGTTCAGGATGGCGGTGACGATGCCCACCACCTGGCCGTCGGTGGTGACGAGCGGGCCACCGCTGTTGCCGGGGTTGGCGGCAGCGTCGAACTGGATCAGGTTCGTCAATGTGCGTTCGCCTTCGGGCGAGCGGAATTCGCGTTTCAAACCTGACACCACACCGTAGCTGACACTGGGGCCGATGCCAAAAGGGTGGCCGACGGCGATGACGTGGTCGCCCGGCCGCAGGTCGGCGGTGGACCGCATGGTGGCGGCTTCCAGGTCGTCGGGCAGGCTGCTGGCTTTCAGCACCGCGAGGTCGTTTTCAGGCTGCGCGCTGATCATCGTGGCATCGCTTTCATGCCCGTTGGCAAAGCGCACGCGCACCCGCTTGGCGCCCCACACCACATGCAGGTTGGTCAGGATGGTGCCGTTGTCGATGATCACCACGCCGGTGCCCAGGCTGCGGCCCATGGCGCGCTGCTCGGGGTTGTCGTTGCCGTCGTCTTTGTCATCCATGATGCCGGTGACGCGCACCACTGAAGGCAAGATGGCTTCGTAGGCTTTGGCAGCCTGCGAAGGCAGCGGTTCCTGCTCCAGGCTTTCGCGCACCGCCGCGTCGATGTCGGCCTGCGTGATGAGGCGCTGCTGCGGCATCAGGCGCAACGCGAAAAACACCAGCGCGGCACCCAGCAAGGCGGCACCCAACAGGCGAAAGGCGGGCTGCAGGCGTTTGGCCAAAGAAGCCGGGCGGCTGCGTGCGGCTGCGCCGTCGTTGGCCTGGCGCTGTGGCGCGAGCGCCTGCGCGCCGGGGCTGGTTTGCGGGTTTGCGCCTGCGTTTGCGTCTGCGTTTGTGCCTGCGTCTTTGCCTGCGTCTGCGTCTGCGCCTGCGTCTGCGCCTCGGGTCGCCGGCTGCGCCGACGGTGCTGCCGGCACCGCAGCAGCAGTGTGTCTGGGCGAGCGGCTGTACAGCGGTGTCTTGCTCATGGTTGCAGGCCTCCAGAGTCGGATGCACGGTATCACGGCCGCAGCGCTGCCGCTAAGCTGGGTCATCATCAACCCCCTCATGTGGATAGACACCCATTGCCATCTCGACGCCAGCGAATTTGATGCCGACCGCGTTGCCGTGATCGGCGATGCGCGCGCCGCCGGTGTGGGCCAGCTGGTGCTGCCCGCCGTGGCCGCTTCAAACTTCGACACCGTGCGCACTTTGGCCCATGCCCACGGCCTGGTTTATGCGCTCGGCATCCACCCGCTGTGGGTGGGCCGTGCGACCGAACAAGACCTGGATGTGCTGCAGCAGGCCCTGCAAACGCAGCGCCACGACCCGCGCCTGGTGGCGGTGGGGGAAATCGGTCTCGACCACTTCGTGCCAGGGCACGACCTGCAGCGCCAGCGCCAGTTTTATCTGGCGCAGCTGAAGCTGGCCCGTGATGCCGGCCTGCCCGTGTTGCTGCACGTGCGGCGTTCGGCCGACGCCTTGCTGCACGGCTTGCGACGCATCAAAGTTCCGGGTGGCATTGCGCATGCGTTCAACGGCAGTGCGGTGCAGGCGCAGCAGTTCGTGGATCGTGGTTTTGCACTGGGTTTTGGCGGCACGCTGACGTTCGAGGCCGCGCTGCAAATACGCCGGCTGGCCGCCACGGTGCCCGCCCATGCGCCGGTGCTGGAGACCGATGCACCCGACATCCCGCCGCAGTGGCTGTACCGCAGCGCCAGCCAGCGCCAGGAAGGCGCTGCGCAGGGCCGCAACGAACCCGCCGAGCTGCCACGCATCGCACAAACCCTGGCCGCGTTGCGCGGCTGGTCGGTGGCTGAAACGGCGGCGCAGACGCGCGCCAATGCAGTGCGGGTGTTGCCCCGGCTGGCGGCCGTGTTTGCGGCTGCGGTCTGACCTTCAACTGCCGCCAGCGCCGTGCACGGCCCCATGCTGCAAGGCCTGCCGCCGGCCATCGCACCCACTTGCGCGCTGCTGGTGTTGGGCAGCTTTCCTGGTGTGGCTTCGCTGCGCGGGCAGCAGTATTACGGCCACCCGCGCAACCACTTCTGGCCGCTGGTGGGCGCCATCTGGCAACTGGACCTGATGAGCTTGCCCTACGCGCGGCGCCTGGCTGCAGTGCAGGCACGCGGCCTGGGTGTGTGGGACGTGTACGCGGCATGTCAGCGCCCGGGCAGCCTGGACGCCAGCATCCGCCAGGCGGTGCTGAACGACCTGCAAGGCCTGCGGCAACGCGCGCCGGCGCTGCGCGTGGTGGCGCACAACGGCGGCGAATCGGCACGCGCGCGGCGCCACACCTTGGCGCTGGGCCTGCCCGTGCTGCAATTGCCTTCCAGCAGCCCCGCCAATGCCAGCTGGTCGTTTGAACGCAAGCTGCGGGCCTGGTCGGCAGCTTTTCGGCAAGCCGGCATCGCCTGACGCGCCTCGCCCCCGTCGCCCCACCAAAAATCGAAAGCCGCTGCTGATGCCCGCCACTGCCCAGGAACTGCCCCCGGTCACGTTGTCTGAACACGAAGGCGTGCGTTACCTGCACCTGGGCAGCATCTGGATCCAGGGCGGCATGCGCATCAAACAGCCGCAGGTGGTGGAAATCGACTACGTGCAGCGCATGCTGGCCAGCCTGTTGTGGCTGCCCACGCACAGCCTGGGCCAGGGGCATGCCGTGCAGCTGGGCCTGGGGGCCGGGGCCATCACACGCTTCACGGCGCAGCAGTTGAAGATGACCACCACGGCGGTGGAGATCAACCCGCAGGTGGTGCAGGCGAACCGCATCTTTTTTGCACTGCCTGAAAATGCCGAGGTGGTGTTGGGCGACGCGGCCGAGTGGCTGGTTTACGCACGCAAACTGGCACGTGAGCAGGCACGCGAGCAGGCACGCGAAAATTCAAACCTTCGCGCCCAGCCGCCCGGCGTGCGCCTGTTGCACGTGGACCTGTACGACCACGAGGCTGCCGCGCCGGTGCTCGACAGTGTGGATTTTTATCAAGCGTGCCATGCGGTGCTGGAAAGTGGCGGCCTGATGAGCGTCAATTTGTTCGGCCGCCACGCCAGCTTCCATGACAGCATGCAACGCATCGCTGCGGCTTTTGGTGCTGACCAGGTGTGGAGCCTGCGCCCCACGCGTGAGGGCAACACCGTGGTGGTGGCCGGGCGCGGCGTGGTGGTGCCGGGCCGCGAAGAACTGAAACTTCGTGCGGCGGCGCTGGAGGCGCGTTTTTTGAAGCTGAAGCTGCGCGCGCGTGAATGGCTGCGCATGGTGCGGCCTTACGTCGCACCCGGTAGCAGTCAATTGGTCAAGTGAATTTGACTCTGCTCAAGGTCATGCCTTCTACAGAACCAAGGTGCCTGAAGCCCGAACCTGTCACACGCACGGGCAGGGTGGCTGTCGCCCGCCACAAAGGCCGGCTGGACTGGCCCTTGCTGCTGGCATGGCTGCACAGCGACGGCCTCATTACTGCTGAAGACGTGCAGCGTGTGGCCGCGCGTTTCAGCGCCGGCAGTTCCAGCCTGCACGCGCTGGTGCGCCTGGGCGGCGCCGGTCTGCAGCGTGTGGGCAGCACGAAGGCGCTCGACACCGAAGCGCTGACCGAGTGGTTGGCCGGCCGCGCGGCGCTGCCTTACCTGCGCATCGACCCGCTGCGCGTGGACGTGGGCCGTGTGGCCGATGTGATGAGCGTGCAATACGCACAAACTCGGCTGGCATTGCCGGTGCAGGTGGGCGCGGCTGAAGTGGTGATTGCCACTGCCGAACCCTTCGACACGCCCTGGCTGGCCGAGATAGAAGCGCACACCCGCAAAACGGTGCGCCTGGTGGTCGCCAACCCCGAAGATGTGCGCCGCTACACCACCGAGTTCTACGCCCTGGCGCGCAGCGTGCGCGCGGCGCAGAAAAACGGTGAGGTCTCGGGCAGTGCCAGTTTTGAGCAGCTGGTGGAGCTGGGCAAAAGCAACAAGGCGCTGGACGCTAACGACCAGGGTGTGGTGCAGGTGGTGGACTGGTTGTGGCAGTACGCGTTCGATCAGCGCGCCAGCGACATCCACCTGGAGCCCCGGCGCGACATCGGCGCCATCCGTTTTCGCATTGACGGTGTGCTGCACACCGTCTACCAGGTGCCGCTGGGTGTGCTGGCGGCGATGACGGCGCGCATCAAGTTGCTGGGCCGCATGGACGTGGTGGAGAAGCGCCGCCCGCTGGACGGCCGCATCAAGACGCGGCGCCCCGAGACGCCTGATGGTGGTGGCGGCGAGGTCGAGATGCGCCTGTCCACGCTGCCCACCGCCTTCGGCGAAAAGATGGTGATGCGCATCTTCGACCCCGAAGCAGCGGTGAAGGGCCTTGCTGCCTTGGGCTTCGGCGACTTTGAGTCGACGCGCTGGCAGCAACTGATGGCGCGCCCGCACGGCATCATCCTCGTCACCGGCCCCACCGGCAGCGGCAAGACCACCACGCTGTACAGCACGCTGAAGGCGCTGGCGACAGACGAGGTGAACGTCTGCACCATCGAAGACCCGATCGAGATGATCGAGCCGGCCTTCAACCAAACGCAAGTGCAGCCGGCGCTCGACCTGGGTTTTGCCGAAGGCCTGCGCGCACTGATGCGGCAAGACCCCGACATCATCATGGTGGGCGAAATCCGCGACCTGGCCACCGCCGAAATGGCCATCCAGGCCGCACTCACCGGCCATCTGGTGTTCAGCACCTTGCACACCAATGACGCGGTAGGTGCACTGACACGCCTGGCCGACCTGGGTGTGCCCAGCTACCTGATTGCCAGCACCGTGGTTGGCGTGCTGGCGCAGCGCCTGGCGCGCACGCTGTGCGCGGCCTGCAAAACACGCGACGACGACATGACACGCGAAACCCTGAGCGAACACGCCAAACCGTGGCGGCTTTCAGGCGGCGTGCGCGCCTACAAACCCGTGGGCTGTCTGGAATGCCGCCACACCGGTTTTCGGGGCCGTGCCGGTTTGTATGAACTCCTGGTCATGAGCGACGCCGCGCGCCTGCTGGTGCACCCGGCGCTGGATGTGCCCGCGCTGCGCAAGCTGGCGGCTAAGGAAGGCCTGCGCCCACTGCGCCTGGCCGGCACGATGAAAATTGCCGAAGGTGTGACGACGCTGGAAGAGGTGCTGCGCACCACGCCGGCGATTGGCGTTTGAAGGCCGGGGGGTCAGGCCCCGGGCCTGGCATCGTGCCCTGACAGTGCGGGTTGAACGTGGAAGTTTGAACCCGGCCCCGCCCCTCGGCCTGGCGCTCAGCGCCCGGCGTCAGCCCCCCGCCAGCGCCACCTGATTCCTGCCGCTGCGCTTGGCCTCATAACAGGCTTTGTCTGCTGAGTGCAGCACGTCGGCCGCGCTGGCGTGGGTGCCGTTCACGGCCACCAGGCCGATGCTGGCGCCCACGCTGTAGCTGGCACCTTCCCAGTTCAGTTGATAGCCCTCAACCGCCGCGCGCAGCTGCTCGGCCAGCACCTGCGCACGTGGAATGGGGCACATCGGCAGCAGCACTGCAAATTCGTCGCCGCCCAGGCGCGCCACGGTGTCTGACTTGCGCAGCTGGGCCGACAGCCGCAACGCCACGTCGCGCAACACTGCGTCGCCGGCGGCATGGCCACCGGTGTCGTTGACCTGCTTGAAGCGGTCGAGGTCGATGAACAGCGCGCAAAACGGTGTCTTTGCAGCGTTCACGGTGGCGGCTTCCAGCAGCGTCTCGAAAGCCGCGCGGTTGGGCAGGCCGGTCAGGCGGTCGTGGCTGGCGGCCCAGTTCAGGCGTTCGCGCTGCTCGTGGTCTTGGGTCTCGTCGGCGATCACCCAGATGGTGCCTTTGGAACGGTCACCCGGCACCACGGCACGGCCGCGCATGCGCGCCCAGAAGGTCGTGCCGTCGCGCCGCACGAGTTCCACTTCACCGTCAAACAGGCCGTGCTGCATGAACGCAGGCAACGCGCGGTTGGACAGTGCTTCGTAAGCCGCATCAGACGCATAGATCATGCGTGTTGGCTGCCCCTCGGCCTGGCTGTGCTCGAAACCAAAGATGCGGCAGAACTGGCGGCTCACCATCTCAAACCGGCCGTTGCGCGTGAGCGCCAGCCCCACCTCGGCGTTGTCCAGCACCGCTTGCAGCTCTTCGTGTTTTTGGTGGCCGGCTTGCAGCAAGCTCTGGAAGGCCAGCGACATGGCGCCGATTTCGCCCCCCTGCTGGGGCCAGCCGTCGGCTGCGGGTTCCTGGCCGGCCAGCAGCCGCTCTGCACGGTCGCGCAGCAGGGTGATCGGGCGCGCCACGTTCCAGGCCACGACACCGGCCACCAAGGCCGACAAAAACCCGGCTGCAACAGCCACGGCCCAGGCGGTCCAGTAAGCCGCACTGAGCGCGGCCCCGGCCGCGTCGGCGCGGGTCAGCCGCACCAGCACCCAGTCTGACAACGGCAAGCCGGCCATCGACACCAGGTGGGCCTGCGACAACTCGGCCGTGGCCGTGGTGTCGATCGGGCTGCCACTGCTTTGCCAGCGCGTGAACACCGCTTCAAGGCCCGGTTCTTCGCGGGCATTGCCCAGCACGCGCTGGGGGTCGTTGTGCCACAGCAGCACGCCACTGCGGTTCATCACCATGTCGCGCACGCCGTCGGTGCGGGCCGCAATGGGGTCGGTGAACAAGCTGTTGGACTGCAATTGCAGCAGGCCTGCCAGCACGCCCACCGTGTTGCCTCCTGCGTCACGCACGTTGACGGCGACGATTGCCACTGCCCGTTTGCTGACCTTGCCGATCAGGGGCTCGGACACCACCGGCTGGTCGGTCTGCAGCACCTGTTTGAAGTAGTCGCGGTCGGCCACGCTCGGCAGTTCCGTGGCCGCCTTGCCGCCGTCGGTGCGCGCCGTCATCCGGCCATCGGGCGTGGCTGCAAATACGCCGTCAAACAGCACGCCCAGTGTCGGGCGGTTGAGCAAAAACTGGATCATTGCTGCAGGGTCTTGCCACAGCGAAGGGCTGGCATGGCGGGCCACCGCATTCAGGCTGTCCTTCAGCATCTCCAGTTTGCTGGCCAGCAGTGCCGCCGTGCGCACGCGGTCGCTGCGGTCGTTGTCCAGCAACTGGCGCTGCAGTTCAGCCTGCGTGACGCTGAGCACCGACACCGTCACACCCACGGCGGTGAGCACGCTCGCGGTCATGCACAACATGATGATGCGGAACTTGAGGGTGCTGAAAACGCTGTGGAACTTCATGGGATTGGCGCCTGCTGGGCGGTCTTTTTGATACTGCACCCACTCGCGCCGCGCGAAGCGCCGAGATGCCTGACCCTGGCTGCGCATTTCTGCGCTGGCCCGGTGTTGCCGCCCCACCCGGTGGCTTGGCTGGTGGCGGCCGGCCGCTGCAAAGCCGTTGGCCGCATGCGCCGCGACCGGCGTCGGGGGCCTTTATGCAGCGCCCGTGGTTTGGGCACTGATCTGCTGCGCAAACGCTGCTGCCGGCACCGCCGGGCTGCACAAAAATCCTTGATAAATATCGCAGCCCAGCGCCAGCAGAGCGGCGCGCTGTTCCTCGCGTTCCACACCTTCGGCCACCACGCGCATGTCCAGGCTGTGCGCCAACACGATGAGCGCGCGCACGATGGCTGAATCGGTGCGGTCTTCGGGTGTGCCGTTGATGAAGCTGCGGTCGATCTTCAGTTCCTGCACCGGAAACTGCTTCAGGTAGTTCATCGACGAATAGCCGGTGCCGAAGTCGTCGATCGACAACTCGGCCCCCAGCGCACGCAGTTCGCGCAGCTTGGCGGCCGTGCTTTCCACGCGGTCCATGAGCATGCTTTCGGTCAGCTCCAGCACCAGCTGGCCGCTTTGTATGCCGTGCTGCGTCATCGCGTCTTTCACCACGGCGGCCAGCGCGCCCGACACCAGCCCGTGGCGCGCCACGTTGACCGCCACCTTGACGTCCAGGCCCAGCGTGCTGCGCCACTGCGCCATCTGGGCGCAGGCCGCATGCACCACCCATTCGCCAATCTCGACGATGAGACCGGCCTCTTCGGCGATGGGGATGAAACGCCCCGGCGGCACCATGCCGAGCTCGGGGTGGTGCCAGCGCAGCAGGGCTTCGGCGCCGCTGATGCGGCCCGTGGCCAGGTCCACCTTGGGCTGGTAATGCAGCTCCAGTTCGCCGCGCTGCAAGGCGCCGCGCAGTTGCGCTTCCAGCAGCAGCCGTTCCAGCGACGCGCTGTTCAGTTCGCGGCTGTAAAACTGAAAGCTGTTGCGGCCGCTGTCCTTGGCGTGTTTCATCGCCACGCCGGCATTGCGCATCAGGCTGGCAGCGTCGTTGCCGTCACCCGGAAACATGGCGCAGCCAATGCTGGGGGTGATGACGAGTTCACGCCCGTCCACCGCAATCGGCACCGCCAGCGCGGCCAGCATCTGGCGCGCCACGCGCGCCGCCGGTTCGGCGCCGTCCACCACCGGCAGCAGCAGTGCAAATTCGTCACCCCCCAGGCGCGCCAGGAAACTGCCGTCGCCGGCGCGGTTGCCGATCAGGCCCACCTGGGCGCGCGCGCAGCCGTGCAGGCGGTTGGCCACGGCTGCCAGCAGCGTGTCACCGGCGCCGTGGCCCAGGGTTTCGTTGACCTGCCGAAAGCGGTCCAGGTTCACCAGCACCAGCGCCAGGGGGCAGCGTGCCAGTTGCGCGGCGGCCAGCGCGGCCGCCAGCTGCTCCACAAACACGCGCCGGTTCGGCAGCCCGGTCAGCGGGTCGTCATTGGCCAGCCGGTCCTGGTAAACCTTGAAGGCCAGGCTGTTGCGCACGCGGATGGCCAGCTCGCTGGCGTCCACCGGTTTGGACAGAAATTCGGTGGCGCCCAGTTCCAGCGCGCGCAGCTTCGCAGAAGGGTCGCTGGCCGCCGTCAACACGATGATGGGCGTGTAGCGCAGCCGCTCGTGGGCCCTGAACTGGCGCAGCAATTCGTAGCCACTGACGCCCGGCATCATCAGGTCCAGCAAGATCAGGCCCGGCCGGCAATTCAGCGCCGCGGCCAGCGCCAGGCGCGGGTCGTTCACAGCCACGAAGTGCCGGTAGCCGCTCTCTTCCAGATAGGTCTGCGTGACGTCGGTCATCATCGGCTCGTCGTCCACCATCAGCACCGTCACGTCAGACAACGTGCCCATGCCGGCCGGGTTGGCGGTGGCTGCGGTTGCGGTTGCGGCTTGACGGCGTGCCGGGCTCTGCACACCCTGCTGCAGGCCCATCAGTTGGGGTTCGTACATGTTGGACATGGTGATTCTCGCGGGCTAACTTGCAAACTGAGCGTTCAGACCAAAGCGTCGTCAAGCACGGGCAGGGCAGGCTGCTGATCGGCAGCGGGCACCACCAGCCGCGATGCCATGGCCTGCAGCAACTGCAGGTCGTTTTCAAGTGCGGCCAGATCTTGTCGTCGCGCGTGCAGTTCAAACTGCCGCGCGGGTTCAAAAAAGGCATCGAAACCCACGGTGCCGCCAGCGCCCTTGAGCCAGTGCGCCAGTTCACCCAGTTCGGTGAAACGGCGTGCCGCCAGCGCCTCTTGCATCAGCTGCAGCTTGGCGGGCAGGGTGCGTGCAAAGGTGCGCACCACACGCGCCAGGCGCGGGTGCGCGGCCAGGCGGGAATGGATGGGGGCTTGTGACGGCGCCTGGGGCTGCGGCGGGACTGTGCTGAGCGCCGACGAAGGGCTCAGTCCCAACGGCGGATGGGCGCCCCGCTCGGACGCGGGGTTGGGGGTTGGGCCGGAAGTTGTTTCAGCTTCGCCTTCAACCTGCTGCGCCGGCAGATAACGCGCCAGGGTCTGCAGCAGCAGGTCGATGTTGACCGGCTTGGTCAAGTAGCCGCTGAAGCCGGCGCTGGCGATCTCGGCCTCGAAGCCTTTCATGGCGTTGGCGGTCAGTGCCAGCACCGGCACCGTGTGGCCGCGTTCGCGCAGGGTGCGGGTGGCCGTGTAGCCGTCCATCACCGGCATCTGCACGTCCATCAGCACCAGTGCGGGTGCGGATGCGGGTGCCGCCCCGTCCACATGCTGCACCGCGATGGCACCGTTTTCTGCTTCCGCAACCGTCAGCCCTGAAGATTCCAGCACCAGGCGCACCAGTTCGCGGTTTTCTGCGCCGTCGTCCACCACCAGCACGGTGGCCGGCTCGAACAGCCAGCGCTGGCCGCTGGCGGCGGCATCGGCTTGCGCGGCGCGCTCGGCCAGTGCGGCGGGCTGCAGCCAGGCGGTGGCGGCCGGCAGCGCGCCCACGTGCAGGCTGACGTGAAAACAACTGCCTTGGCCGAGCACGCTGGTGGCCACGATGTCGCCGCCCAAGGCACGCGCGAAACGGCGGCTGATGGCCAGGCCCAGGCCAGTGCCGCCGTACTGGCGCGTGGTGGAAGCCGAAGCCTGCACAAAGGGTTCGAAGATGTCGTGCAGCTTGTCGCCCGGGATGCCGATGCCGGTGTCGCTGACGTCGATGTGCAGCTGTGCTTCTTGATGTTTCGTGTCAGCTTCGTTTGTCAGGTAGACCCGCACCGTCACCTTGCCCTTGGCGGTGAACTTCAGTGCGTTGCCCACCAGGTTGGTGACGATCTGCCGCAGCCGCGCCGGGTCGGCGGGCATTTGTGCGGGCAGCGCGTGCGGAAATTCCAGCAGCAGTTGCACGCCTTTTTCTTCACCGCGCACACGCATGATGTCCACCACCTCGTGCACCACCTCGTGCACCGCGCAGTCGGCGCGTTCAACTTCCAGCCGGCCGGCTTCCACCTTCGACAGGTCGAGGATGTCGTTGATCAGCGCCAGCAGGTGTTTGCCGCTCGTGAGGATGGTGTCGAGGTGGCGCGCCGTGTTTTGTGCCGTGTATTGAGGGTCTTGATGCCAGCCGCGTTTCAGCAGCTCGGCGAAGCCCAGGATGGCGTTCATCGGTGTGCGGATTTCATGGCTCATGTTGGCCAGGAAATCGCTTTTGGCGCGGTTGGCCTGCTCGGCGGCATCGCGTGCCAGGCGCAGTTGAACCTCTTGTTCTTCCAGCGCCGTGATGTCGTCCAGGCTCACCAGCATGCCCGCTACTCTGCCGTTGGCACCGGGCACCGGTGAGCCGTTGGCCATGAAGCTGCGCCTTTTGCCGCTGCTGTCGTTCAGGTAGAGCAGCACGTTGCGCCGTGCCAGCCCGTCGCCCCGCAACGCCGCCCAGGGCGTGGACCCGGGCGCGGCGCCCGCCGGCTGCGACCAGCCGAGTTTTTCAGCCGCGCGGCCCACCAGCTTGTCGGCAGGCGTGCCCACGATGTCGGCAAAGGCCTGGTTGGCCAGCACCACGCGGCCTTGGGGGTCGAGCACCAGCACACCTTCGGCCAGGGTGTCGAAGGCGGTGCGCACGCGGCCCGGTATCACCCGCGCCGGGTCCAGGTGCTTGAGCATGCGGCGCAGGTACAGATAGAACAGCACAAAGCTGGCCGCGCCCACCACCAGCACCAGCAATGCCGGCGAGCCCCGGTGCAGACTGAAGGTGGCCGCGCCCTCAATGGGTTGGAAATGCATCTCGGCGTGGCCCCAGATGGCGCCGTCGTGCAGCAAAGGCACACGCACATGGGTTTCGGTGCTGCGGCCGTCGGCGGTGGGGGTGGTGAAGCTCAGCGCCGCAGTGCCAGACTGCAAACGCACGGCGCCGTCGGCCTGGCGCAGCGTGATCGACAGCAGCTCGGGGTTGCGGCTGCGCACAAAGTCCAGCACCTGCTGCAGCCGGGCATTGTCTTCTTCGCCCAGCAGCGCGGTGGCAGCCACGCCCGCCACTTCGGCCAGCGCGCTGCGGCCGCTGCGCAGCGCGCCGTCGCGGTCGGGCAGCAGGCCGGCAAACAGGGCCCCCAGCAGCAGCGTGACCACCAGCGAGGACATGCCCAGCGCCAGGTGAAAGCGCGATGACAGCCTTTTCAGCACGTTCATAAGGTGGCCTCCTGAGGCGTCAGTTGCGACACTGGATGGGCCGGTGTGGGCAATCTGGCCGGCGTTGTTGCGTGTGGCGCCACAGTGGCGGCGGCTCGCGGCCCGGTGTTGGCTGCCGGCTGCAATTCAGCTTCGGGGCCAGCCCCCGGCAGCAAGCGGCGCGCGTGGCTGAACAGGCGCTCGATGGGGTCGAAGTCGTCGTCTTCAACGCCGTCGTCGACGTCACTTTTGCCTTTGCCGGCGCCCCGCTGGCGCATCTGCGACAGCACCGGCAGCGGGTCCACGCTGGCCCAAGCCGGCACCGACGACATCAGGCTGGCCACCAGTGCGCCGCCGCGCGCCAGCCACAGCACATAGCCCACGGAAAATCCGCTCGACACCAGCACGGTGCCGGCCGTGCCCAGCTCGATGGCCGACAGGCCGTCGTCACCAGGCACCCGTGCCTCGTCCATCGCCGCAGACCACGCGCTGATATTGCGGCTGCTGCTGAAGTCGGCCACGCCGGTGTCGCGCAGCAACGGGGCATCGGCATCGGGCAGCGCCAGCGTGGCCAAGGCCTGGTTCCAGAAGGCGCTTGCGTCTGAGGGGTTTGGCGGTGGTTTGGTGGCAGCTGCAGGCACGGCAGCGGCGTTGCGCGTGGGCGCGGTTTCCTGCGGTGTGCTGATGGGTGAATTTGCAGCACCCAGTACCGGCGCTGTCAAGGCTTCGGGCGCCGCGCTCTGCGGTGCCGGTTCGGGGGCGGCGCGGGCGGTTGCCGCTTCGCCAGCGGGCGCAGCCGGGCGCGTGGTGGCTGCCACCGCCAGCGGCAAGCTGCTGGCCTCGGCAGGCGCTGCCACCGCACCGGCACCGGGGCTGGCCGGCGCTTCCGCCACACGCACGACCCGGGGCGCGCCCAGCAGCACCCGGTGGGCACCGTCGCTCAGGGCCAGCTGGAAGCTGGGGCTGGCACCGGCGTCAAGCACAAAACGCACACGCTGCGCGTCGACGTCGGCTTGTGTGAAGCGGCTGGCCACCGTGCCTGCGGGCGCGCCGCCGGTCGGGGCATCAAGCTGCCACTCGAAATGGCCACCGTCGGCGCGCACCACCTCGTAGCGCAGCAAAGCCGATGGGCTTTCGGGGTCGGTGGCCTGCAAATCCAGGGTCGCATTTCGGCCTGCAAGCAGCAGCGTCTGGCTCGTCAGCGCAGGCGGTTCATTCACGTTGCCAACGCTCACGGTCAGCGGCTGCAGCACGGTGGCCAGGCCGTCGTGCACCGCCAACACCAGCTCGTAGTGGCCGTCGCCGTTGGCGTCCAGCGGCTGCTCGAAGTTGGGTGCGGTCAGGAACGACAACAGGCCGCTGCTGCTGTTGATGCTGAACAGCGCCGCGTCGGCGGCGTCAGCGCCGCCCGCCAGGCTGAACAGCAGCGGCTGTGCCGGCAGGTCGGCGTCGGTTGCAGTCACGGTGCCCACCGTGACCTGGCCTTCTTGCACTTGCACCACTGCAGCAGCGGCACCGGCCAGGCTCGTGATGACGGGCGCGTGGTTGTTCTCCAGCACCACGTTCACCGCAAAGGTTTGTGTGCTGAAGCTGCCGTCGGTTGAACGGGCCTGCACCGTCAGGGTGTGGCCCGCCAGGCCTGCTTCGCCCAATGCACGCGCCAGGCTGACGACGCCGCTGCGGGCGTCGATGGCAAAGCGGCCATCGGCATCGTCGGCCAGGCGGTAGCTGACGTCATGGTTGCTGCCATCCTGGTCTTGTGCCGCAAGCCGCAAACCCACGGTGGTGCCGACTGCCGCACTTTCGGTCACGCGGTTGGGCCGCGCATCCACATCGCGCGGCGCCGACACCGCAAACTCATTGCGGTCGGTCACCGTGACGCTGATCAGTTGGGTATCAACCAGCGCGCCGTCGCTGACCTGCACCTGCACCGCGTAAACGCCGTCGGCGTTGCTGTCGCTGGGGGCCTCGAAGTCGGGCGCGGCAACGAAGGCCAGCGCGCCGGTGCCGGGGTGCAGCGTGAAGCGCGACGCATCGGCACCGCCAACAATGCTGAACGCCAGCACTTGTGGTGGCAGGTCGCTGTCTAACGCCTGTACGGTGGTGACGGCGGTGGCATTTTCTGCCACCGCAACGGCCGCGCGGCTGCCAGCGCCGTCGCTGACGATCTGCGGCGCAAAATTCTCAGCGCTCACCGTTTGCGCGGGTCCGAATTCCGAAGCGTCGCCAAAGTTACCGCCGCCCAGGTCAACCACCACCAGTGCACTGATCACATGGCCCGGCGTGGTCTCGACGGCGGGCAGCGCGACGCTGAAGTCGGCGTGGCCTGCGGCGTCGGTGGTGATGGTGGCCGCGCCCAGCCAAGTACTGCCCGGGGCGCTTGCGTTGCCAAACCCGATGCCATAGCCGCTGGCGTGCGCGCTGGCCGCAGCGTAAAACTCGATGCGATAGCGGGTGTTGGCGTTGCTGTCCAGTGCGCCGGCCACCACTGTGCCGGCGCCATTCACGGTGGCGGTGGCCAGCACCGGGTGGTTCTGCAGCCGGTTGGGGCCGCTGTCAACGTCGCCACTGTCGTTGCCGGTCACGCCGTCGCCGCCCAGGTCGATGGCCAGGCCGCTGTTGTCGCGCAGCGTGTTGCCCTGCCAATGGTTGCCATTGCCCGCGCTGGGGGCCAGGCGTATGGCGTTTTGGCTGCTGTAGGCGATGACGTTGCCAGCGCCTGCAGCCGTGCCGCCGATGCGCACATCGTGCACGCCTGCGCCCAGGTCGATGCCCCAGACGTTCCCCAGCGCTTCACCGCCGCGGCCGATGCCGATCAGGTTGCCGCTGATGGCGCTGTTCGCGGCGCCGCCGTCAAGGCTGATGGCCGCGCTGCCACTGCCCGCGATGACGTTGCCGTCCCCCGCGCTGACGCCGCCAATGACAAGGTAGGGTCCGTCAGCGGCGATGCCCGCGCCGCCGTTGCCAAGCAGCAGGCGACCGGTTACATCGGTGCCGATGTGGTTGCCCAGCAACCGGTGCCCCTGGCTGCCCTGCACCTGCACGGCGTCACCCGTGAAGCCGCTCAGCGCCAGCGCCTGCACGGTGCTGCCGTCGCTGCCGGCGGCCAGCCGCAGGCCGGTGCTCCACAGGCCCTGGCCCAGCAGTTGCAGCACCGGCGTGGCGCTGAAATCGGCTTCGCTGCGGCCGTCGATCAGCACCGGGCTGGTCAGTGCAGGCAAAGCGCTGGACAGTTGCAACGTGTGCGCGCCCGCCACCAGCGGCGCGCTGATGCTGAAGGCCACGGTATCGATGCCGGCGCTGTTGTTGGCGGCCGTCAGCGCTTCGCGCAGCGAAACTTCGCCGTCAGCGCCGGGGTTGTTGGTCAGGGCCTCGATCGACGACAGGTCGCCGTCCGCCACGTCGGCCGTGGTGGTGACCACGATGCGGTTGCCGATGTCGCTGACCTGTACCGTCAGGCTCAACGTGTCATCCAGCAAACCGTCGCTGGCTTGCACCCGCACTTCATAGACATTGTTGGCACCGGCGTCCAGCGGGTTCTCGAAGTCGGGTGCGGCAGCAAAGCGCAATGCGCCGCTGCCACCGTCGATGACAAAACGCGCGGCGTCGGCGCCGCCTGCGATGCGGTAGCTGACCGTGTCGGCGCTGTCGGGGTCGGTGGCGGCGATGGTGGCCACGGCCAGCCGGCCTTCGGCTTGCGTCAACGAAGCGCTGGCGGTGCCAACCGGGCCATCAATCTGCGGCGCCCGGTTGGCGATGTTGAAGGTCAGCGTGGCGGGTGTCGGGTCGAGGTCAACCCCGCCGTTGGCGGTGCCGCCGTTGTCGCGCACCTGGAACGTTAGCGTGGCGTAGCCGCTGCCGCTGGCCCCGGGCGCTGGCACAAAGCGCAGCAGGCCGGCGTTTAGTTGCGCCAACGAGATTTCCGCCGCAGCGCTCAGCGTGGTGCCATTCAGCACCACCGTGCCCGCAGACGGCAGCTGCACCCGCACGGCCGCAAAACCGTGGCCTTCAGCGCTGCTGTCGGCAAAGCCGAAGTGGGCGCTGCTCAAGGTCAGCGCGCTGCCGGCGGCCAGCGTCAGCGTGGCGCTGCTGCCGTTGGGTGCGTCGTTGACGGCGGCCACGGTGATCGGCAGGCTGTCGGTGTCGGACTGCCCGTTGTCGTCTGTGGTGAACACAGTCAGCGTGTCGCTGCCCACATAGTTGGCGTTGGCCTGGTAGCTCAGCGTGGCGAGCGTGGCGTTCAAGGCGGCTTGGCTGCCGGTCAACGTCAGTGCCAAACTGCCATTAGCCCCGGTGCTGATCGTGGCACCGCCTGCCAGCGTCACCACAAGCCGCCCGTTCAGCACACTCAATGCGCTGGTGCCCAGGCGGTTTTGCGCCAGGCCCGTGGTTTCATCCTCGTCACTCACCGACAAACCGGGCACAGCGGTGAGCGCGTCTTCCAGCACCGCAAGGCTGCTCGGCACTTGGTTTTGAGGCAAGCGATTGATGGCACTGGGTGCCTCATAAGCACCGATGTCGGCAGCACCCCAGCGTGCAAGCCCGCGCTGGTCGGTGGCCGGTGCTGCTGCCGTGTTGCCGGCGTCCAGCGCGGCGCTGCCGGCCAGCAGCGCGTGCGTGGCGGTCGCGCCGCCGTTGTTTAGCAACGCGCCCAGTCGCGGGTCTATTGGTGCACCGGTTGCGCCACTCAGGTCACCGCTGCCCGCCAATGCGGCACTGCCATCACTGTCGAAGTTATGGCCCAGCGAGACGACCGCATTGCTGGTGTTGGCGCCAGCGGGGTTGTAGAGCAGCGTGTTCTGCAGTTGCGCGCTGCCAGCGCCTAGCAGATGAATGCCCGCCGCACCGCTGCCCGAGGTGTTGAAAGCGATGGTCGAGTTCAACGCGGTCAGGGGGCGGTTGGTGAAAACTGCACCACCCAGGCCGGTGGCGCTGTTGCCGCTGAGGGTGGTGTTGACGAGGGTCAGGCTCGATCCAGCGCCGGCGTTGTTGATGGCACCACCGTCGTTGCCGGCGCTGTTGCCGCTGAGCGTGCTGCGCAGCAGCGTCACGCTGCCGCGGTCGTTGTAGATGCCACCGCCCCAGTTGACTGCTGCGTTGTTGCTGATGGTGCTGTCGGTGGCCAGCAGCGTGCCCTGATGGTTGTAGATGGCGCCGCCGGTGCCGGCCTGGTGGGCCGTCATGACCACGCCGCTCAGGGTCAGGCTCGCGCCCGGGTCGAGGTGCGCGCCGGCCCCGTAAGCGTTGTTGGCCAACAGGCCACCCCGAACGCTCAGGTCGTTCAGCGTCACGTTGGCGCTGCCGCGCAAGTCGAGCACGCGGTGCAACGCCTGGCCATTGATTTCAGTGGCGCTGGCGCCAGCACCGGTGATGGTCAGCGTGGCCGTGATGTCGAAGTCGCCGTCAGCGTTGTCGTCGCTGGCGCCGACCGGTGCGATACCCAGCAGGTAGCTGCCAGCGCCCAGCACGATGGTGGCCGGGCCGGTGGTGTTGTTGGCCGCGCTGATGGCCTCGCGCAACGAGATCAGGCCGTCGGCACCGGGGTTCAGCACCAGGGCTTCCACGGAAGCCGTGTTGCCGTCCAGCACGTCGGCCGTGGTCGTCACCGTCAGCGGGCTGCCGACGTCAGTCACCGTTACGGTGATGGTTTGATCGTCGGTCAAGGCGCCGTCGCTGGCGCGCACGACAACTTCGTAGGTGTTGTTGGCGTCGCTGTCGGCGGGTGTTTCGAAGTCGGGCGCGTTGACAAAAACCAGCATGCCGGTGGTCGGGTGGATGCTGAAGCGCGCCGCATCGGCGCCACCCGCAAGGCTGAAGGTCGACGTGCTGCCATTGCTATCGGTGGCCGTCACGGTGGTGACCGCCGTGCTGTTTTCGGCCACTCTACGTGCCGCAGTGGCACCGCCGCCATCGCTGGTGATGACGGGGGCAGCGGCAGGATCTTCAAAGCTGCGTCCCGCCACGCCGGCTGCGTCACCCGTGTTTCTGCCCGACCACACCACCACAAAGTTGCCTGCGCTCAGCGCCGCCACTGACGACGAGGCCTGTTCGCCGACGGTGTAGGCATTGACGGCAAAAGCGGCGCCGTCGGCAGTGCCGGCAGCGGCGTACGGGCGGGCGTAGATGTCGTTGCCGTCGGTGCCGGTTTTTTGGTAAGTGACGACAAAAGCACCGTCGGCCGCGATGGCGATGGAAGGGCTGGTGGCGTCACCGTTGTCGACCTGGAACCCGTTGGTGCGCGGGCTGCCGTCGGCCAGATAGCCGCGCCCCCAGACACCGGCTGCCAGCAAGCCCCCGTCGCGGTAGACCAGCGTGAAATTGCCGGCGGCGTCCATGGCGACGGCCGCGCCGCTGCTGTTGGACAGCAGGTTGTCGACTTGCGTGCGTGCGCCCTGCGGCCCGCCGGTGGCGTCAAAGCGCTGGAAATACAGGTGGTTGCCAACGTCGTAGGCAATCACGAAGCGGCCGGTGTTGTCCATCGCCACCGCAGGGTTGGCTTCGTTGCCGCTGTTGATGGTGTTGGCTTGCACGTCCGCCGTGTCAAGTGCTGAGGCTGTCGCGCTGTAGCGCCGGAAAGAGATGCCGGCGGCGTCGGTGCTGCCCGCGCCTTGCCAGGCCACCACAAATTCGCCGCTGCTGCGGTTCATCGCCACCACCGGGTTCACCTGGTCGCCGTTGATGAAACTGTTGACGCCGATTTCCGCAGTCAGCGCGTTGCCGTTGCCGGAAAAGCGGCGCATGAAGATGCCACCACCCGCGCTGGCGCCGGTGTTGCTGGACCACACGACGACGAAGTTGCCGGCGGCGTCAGACACCACCCGGGCCTGGTTCTGGTCGCCGGCGGTGGTGGTGCTGACCTGGATTTCAGCGCTCAGGGGCGTGCCGTTCCAGGCAAAACGCCGCGCGTAAACACCGTAGCCATCGGTGTCTTGATCGCGGCTGCTCCACACCACCACAAAGTTGCCTGCAGCGTCCAGAGCAACGGCCTGCTGGCTGCCGCGCGTCAGTGCATCGGTGGTCTGGTCGTCGCCCGTGGTGCTGTTGACGCGGAACTCGGTGCCCAGCAGGCCGCCCCAGTTTTGCTGCAGCTCGGCGCCCACCGCCAGCGTGGTTTCGATCGCGCCGCTGCTGCTTTCCAGCACCCAGTTGCCACCCCGCTGCGCGCTTCCGGTGGCGTCGCTGCTGGCCGCCACATCGGCACCGGTCAGCGCCGCCAGCGTGCGCAGCAGCTCGGCGCCCGCCTCCAGGTTGGCGACGTCGCAGCCGTAAATCAGCAGGTCGGCTTCGGCGCCGAGTGCGCTGCCCCAGTGCGCGAGTTCTGGCGCGCGCTGCAAGGCGGTTTCGTGGCTCAGCGTGAAGCCGCCCAAGTGCACCTGGCCGGCGCTGCCGTGGCTGAACAGGTGCACCGCGTGCACCGGCTGGCCCAAGGCCTGCTGCTGTTGCAGGGTTTGGCTGATGACGGCCAGGCCGTCTTCATCAGCGGCGAAGCTGAAGATGTGCAGCGAACGGCCCGCGTCGCGCTGCGCCGCCAGCCCGGCCAGCAGCGACTGCGCGTCGGGCAGCGCCAGGTCAACAAAGGCCAGCTCGTGCAGCGGCGCGGTGGTTTCGGCAGCAGCGGCTTGTGTGGTGTGCAACGGGGCTTGCAAGCTCGGCTGCAAGCTCGGCTGCAAACTGTGTTGCAAGCTCTGTTGCAAGCCCACCGCGCCACTGGCAGCGCCCAGCACAGCAGCCAGGTCGGCGCTGTACAGGATGCGGGGCTCCAGGGCCTCCAGCAGGGCGGGTTGCACTTTCAGCTCAGAGCCGGGGCTGGGCAGCGGGTGCCGCAGTGCTGGCGGTCGTGCTGGCAGGTTTGGTGGCGGAGGCCGGCAGCGCCGCCACCGCGCCTTCCACTTTGCAGCGCGCTCCGGCGGGCAGGCGGTTGCCGGGGTTGGGCAGCGACAGCCGCACGCGGAAGGTGTTGCTGGCGGCGTCGATCAGCTTGTCGATGTGCGTCACGCGGGCCTGCACCGCGCTGGCCTGGGGCAGCTCGGGCAACAAGGCCATGCCGTCGCCCAGCGCCACGCTGCCCCAGCGGTGCGCCGGCAACACCAGTTCCACACGCAGCGGGTCGAGCATGGCCAGGCGCAGCAGGGGTTTGTCTTCGGCACGCTCTCCGGGGCTGACATAACGTTCCACCACCACGCCGTTGAATGGGCTCTTCAGCGAGCGCAGGCCGAGCTGGGCTTTCACCAGACCCAGTTCATGCTGGTTGATGGTTTTTTGCGCCCTTGCCTGCAGCAGCCGCTGCTCGGCCACGTCACGTTCGGTCAGCACCTGTTCCAGCGTTTGTGGGCTGGCGAAACCTTCTTTCACCAGGCCGGCGGCGCGGCCATGCCGCTGCTGCGCCAGCGCCAGGTTGGCTTCAGCGGCGCGCACGTCGGCGTCCAGCGTGGCGCGCGAACGTGCGGCCTCGAAGTTGGACTTTTCAACCTCGTTTTCCAACTGCACCAGCACCTGGCCGCTGCGCACCACATCGCCCCGGTCCACGGTGACCAGCGTCACCACGCCGGTGACGGCGGTGCCGATGTCGGCCACCGCTTCGGGCCCGATCAGGCAGCCCACGGTGGGCCGTTCGGCGGTGCGCGCGGCAGCCGGCGGGGCGGTTGCCGCCGGGGCGGGCGCTGCAACGGGCCTTGAAGCCGTTGCCGCAGGCGCAGCAGGCGCCGCCACGCCCTGCGCCAAAGCCACCGGTGCAGCCGCCAGTGGCAGCGTGCCCAGCAGCGCCCACACAAGGGCTGTGCCGTGGGCGCGGCTGCGGCTGTTGTTCAAGCGTGCAGCTGCGTGAATTGAAGTTGTTTTTGCCATGCAAGTTCCTCTTCCAGCAAGCGCCTTCTGCGCTGCGTTTCTTGTGATTGATGCCAGCGCTGGCGCAGGGCATGTGTAGCGGCCGGCCACCCGTGCGGCGCGGCACCGAAGCGTTGTGCAAACCAGCGCCACAGCGGGCCTGCAGCAGGCGTGCCGGGTGCAGCGGGTGCAGCGGCGAGCCAGATCTCGGCGCTGCCCGGTTCGCCCTGGCGGGCAGCGCGGCCGATGAACTGGCGGTCGAGCCGGGCGCAGCGGTTGTCCTGGCACAGCAGCACGTGCAGGCCGCCGGCAGCGGCGACGCCGGGGCCGAGAGCGATGTCGGTGCCACGGCCGGCCATCGCAGTGGCCACCGTCACCGCGCCGGCCTGGCCGGCGGCGCTGATGATCTGGGCTTCGTCAGCATCGTGCCGGGCGTCCAGCACGCGGTGCACCACGCCGGCCCGGGCCAGCGCTGCGGCCACCGTGCTGGCTTGGTGCACGGTGGCCACGC
>JAYUPP010000245.1:0-3600 GCA_043760045.1 Betaproteobacteria bacterium | reverse complement strand
AAAAAGGGCATTTCCTTTTTTTTTTCTTCGTAGCAGACTGACGCCACTCCTTGTCGCCACGCTGGGGTGAGGCTTTTTGGTCCGTTCCATCATTCAATCACTAGGGGGTAACCATGTTGAAGTTGAAGGCAGTTTCATTTGCAGCGCTTGTGCTGCTTCCATTTGCGGCCAGTGCGCTGACGTTGGCCGCTGGCCCGACCTGCAGTGTCACTGACACCACGGTCAATGCCACCAGTTGCTCCGGGTCATGGCTTGGCAACAACAACAACCAAGACGTGACTGCAGAGCTCAACGCGCTCACTGGTACTACCGACTTTTCGATCGTCGGGACCACGCAGGACAGTGGAATTCAGGCGCCCTTCGCCAATTTTGTTGGCAGCGCTGCGGGCACGCTCACATTCACGGGCATCATCGCCGACCCCTTTGTGCTGATCTTGAAGGCCTCCAACCAGTTCAGCATGTATTACTACAACGCCGCTGCTGTGGCGGCGGCGAGCGTTGTCAATGGCGCTACGCAGATCAGTTTCATCACCAACGGTGTCAGCTTGAACAATAACGGTGGGCCGAATGGCCTGTCACACGCGTCGATTTACGGCGCTGACGGCGTGATCACTGTCGTGCCCGAGCCCGGCACCTACGCGCTGCTGCTGGCAGGCTTGGGCGTGGTGGGCTTCATGGCCCGCCGCCGCAAGGTCTGAGCAAAACAAGCCAGGCGCTTCAACCATTCCCCGTTCGGGGGCCCATGCCGCTCGGTTTCCGCTGAGCGGCATTTTTTTGTCAGTTGCCTGGACATGCAGTGCCAGCGCAAAACCAAAACCCAGTGGCTGTGCAATTTGGCCGGTGCACCGCCCGCGCGGGGAGATGCGCGCGGTCAGCCCGCTGCGAGAACGGGTTCGCCTTCCGCGTGCACCTGCACCACCTGCAGCGCCGCGTCCAGCGTCACCACATCGGCCCACGCGCCGGGCGCCAGCACTCCACGGTCGGCCAGACCCAGGTGCTGCGCCGCCAGCGTGGCGGTGCGCAGCGACGCTTCCACCAGCGGCAGCCCCAGGGCCACCAGGTTGCGCAGCGCCTGGTCCATCGTCAGCGCACTGCCCGCCAGCGTGCCGTCGGCCAGCCGCACGCCGCCCAGGCACTTGTTGACCGTGTGACGGCCCAGCTGGTACTGGCCATCGGGCATGCCGGCGGCCGCCGTGCTGTCGGTGACGCAGTAAAGCCCCGGTATGCAACGCAGCGCCAGACGCAACGCCCCTGGGTGCACATGCAACAGGTCGGGAATGATTTCTGCGCGCTCTGCATGCGCCAGCGCGGCGCCGGCCATGCCGGGCTGGCGGTGGTGCAGGCCGGTCATGGCGTTGAACAGATGCGTGAAGCCGCTGGCCCCCGCTGCAAGCGCGGCCACACCGTCTTCGTAAGTGCCGTTGCTGTGCCCCACCTGCACCACAAAGCCGTTTTGGCGCAGCTGCACGATCAAGGCCAGATGGCCTGGCAGTTCGGGGGCGATGGTGATCAGCTTCAACGGCGCCACGGCATGCAGCGCCAGCACATCGGCCAGCGTGGCAGTGCGGGCGAAGTCGGGCTGCGCACCCAGCCGGTGGGCGTTGATGTAGGGCCCTTCCAGGTGCACGCCCAGCACCCGCGCACCCTGCGCCGGCCGCGCCTGGATGTGCGGCAACAAGGCCTGCAAGGCAGCCGCGATTTCAGCGTGCGGCGCCGTCATCGTGGTGGCCAACAGTGAAGTGGTGCCGTGCAGTGCGTGCACCCGTGCAATGTGGGCGATGGCGTCGCCGCCGGCCATGGTGTCAAAACCGCCACCGCCGTGCACATGCAGGTCGATGAAACCCGGCAGCAGCAGCGGCAGGCCGTTGCTGCGGGCTTCGTGTTCGGTGATGGCTGCCCCCACCACGGCCGTGAGGCGCCCCGCCTGAATCTGCAATTCACCGCACACAAATCCACGCGGGCCCAGAATGTTGCCGGCGATGGCCCGCTGTGTGTTGCGCTGGGCCACGGCGGCGGCTGCAGATTTCAGCCGGGCGTGCCGCGCGGCAGCGGTGCGCGGCTGGCGCCCGTGGCGTCAGCTGCGTTGCTGCCTTCGGCATCCAGCTCTTCGGCCGAAGGCGGTGCCGCGACGCGAAACTGCTCGCTTGCCCAGGCCCCCAGGTCAGCGCTGCGGCAGCGTTCGCTGCAAAACGGCCGCCACGCATTCGCCGGGCTGAACACGGCGGGGCGCTTGCAGGTGGGGCAGGGCACCTTGCGTTCGCTGCGCGTCTCGGCCATCAGCAGCGGCACTGCAGTTCAGGCGCAGAGCGCCAACTCGAACGCGGTGTCCACACCGGCCAGCCGCAGCCGGCCGTCGGCATCGGCCTTCATGAAACGCACCGACACCATCAGGCGGTGGCCGGTGATTTCCGGCACCAGCTCGCTGCCGTCGTCCACGCGCACACGCAGCAGGTGGTAGGTGCGCCCGGTCGCCAGGCTCTGCTGGAAGTGGCCGCCGCTGGCCATCATGCGCTGCGGCGTGCCGCTGTCGCGCAGCAGGCCCAGCAGCAGCGTCAAACCTTCATGCAACGGGGCCAGTGTGGCCACCCAGCCCTGCAGGTCGGCGCGGCGCCGCGTGGCCGGGTATTGCTGCCAGGCGTAATAGGCAGGCAGGTCAAATTCGCAAGTGCCGCCCGGAATGTTGATGCGGCTGCGGATGCTCATCAGCCATTCGTTGCTGGCCAGCGCATGGCCGGCTTTGCCTTGCAGCTGGTTCAGGCCAGCGAAGGCGTCGTCGATGCGCTGGGTGATGGCGTCGAGCGCCGGTTCTGAAATGCCCGGGTGACCCCTGAAGCCTTGCAACTGGCTGCGGTGGCGGTCCAGTTCTTTCAGCACGTCGCTTTTCAGGTCGGCGCGCGCGGCTACGTCCATGATTTCGAACAGCGTGGACAGCGCAAAGTGGTGGTCCACCGCAGCATCGCGCGAGACCATCAGCACCAGGCGCTCAAACAAATGTTCCAGCCGAAGCATCGTGCGGATGCTTTCGGTGAACGGGTATTCGTACAGAACCAAAGCGGGCCTAACTTTCATGATGCAGGGCAACGCCCCGGGTCATGGAAAACGTTCAGTTTGAAGCCAGGGGCTACCCAGGTTTGCTGGTGGGCCGCAAGTGCTGCGATTGTTCCACAGCAGCCCAGCGTTGCCACAGCACCTGCACCTGCTGGTGCAGTTCTGGCAGCGTCAGGCGGTCGTTGTGGATCACCGCGTCGGCCACGCCGCGCCGTGTGCGCCGCGTCGCTTGTTGCTGCACCACCTGCTGCGCGAGTTCGGTCGACCAACCCGCGCGTTGCGCCACCCGCGCCACCTGGGTGGTTTCGCTGCAGTCCACCACCAGCACGCGGTGCACACGGCCACGCCACTGGCGCGACTCGGCAAGCAGCGGCACATCGAAAACCACAGTGCGCGCGCCGGCCTGGGACGCCTGGTGCTGCGCTTCCAGCCCGATCAAAGGGTGCAGGATGGCCTCAAGCTGCGCCTTGGCGGCGGGGTCGCTGAAGACCAGCGCACGCATCTGCGCGCGGTCAAGCGCGCCGTCGAGTGCCATCACGCCGCTGCCAAACT
>JAYUPP010000244.1:0-9418 GCA_043760045.1 Betaproteobacteria bacterium | reverse complement strand
GCACGGTGCTCATCGACAGCGGTGCGTCGGCGCAGGGCGCCAAGCTGCTGGCCGCGACGGCGCAGCAGTTGACGGGCAAGCCGGTGCGCTGGGTCATCAACACCGGCAGCCAGCACCACCGCTGGCTGGGCAACGAGCAGTTGCAACAAGGCGGCGCGCAGATCATCGCCCACCGGCGCACGGTGCACACCCAGGGCGCAGGCGCGGCGGCGCAGATGGTGGAGCTGAAGGCGGTGCTGGGCGACCGGTTCGACGACACGCGGCCCGGTTACGCGAGTCGTTTGCTTGACGGCGCGCGCAGCGAGCTGATGCTCGGCGAGCAGCGCATCGAAGTGCTCGACTTCGGTGATGCGCACTTCCCGGGCGACACGGTGGTCTGGCTGCCCGCCGTGGGCGTGGCCTTCACCGGCGACCTGGTTTATGTCGAACGCCTGCTCAGCTTTGTGCCGACTTCCAACGGGCCTTCCTGGCTCGCCGCGTTCGAGCGTCTCGTGGCCTTGTCACCCGTGCACGTGGTGCCCGGCCACGGCGCGCCAACCAACCTGGCCACCGCACAGGCGCAGACCGGGGCCTACCTGCGCTTTGTCGTCAACGGTGTGGCTCGCCACGCCAAGGACCTGGCGGGTGTCGAAGCGGCGTTGGCTGAACTGGGCGAAGCGCCGGCGTTCGCAGTGCTGGCGAGCTTCGCCGATTTGCACCGCCGCAACGTCAATCGCGCTTACCTGCGCGCAGAGAATGCCAACTGAATGATCGAACTTGCGTATTGACGGATACGTGCCTGCCGCATACCGTCGGGCCACCGCGCTGAAACCCAACACCATGAGGAGAAACGGATGATGAACCTGGCTCGCAAACTCGCGCTCGCCGCGCTGCTGTCGGTGACCGCTGCATCGGGCTGGGCCCAGGACACCGTGGTCTATCACATCGACGACATGTCGGTGCAGGCAGTCAAGAGCCTGCGCAACATCCGCAACCATCTGGACACCGACCCCACCGCAAAAATCACCGTCGTCACCCATGCCCAGGGCGTGGACTTTCTGATGGAAGGTGCAAAGGACAACAACGGCGGCGCCTTCGTGGGCCCGGTTGCGGCGCTGATCGCGCGCGGGGTGAAGTTCGAGGTCTGCGAGATCACGCTGAAGAACCGCAACCTGAAGAAGGAGCAGTTCATACAAGAGGCCGGGTTTACGCCTTCGGGTGTCGTGCGCCTGACCAAGCTGCAGCAGCAAGGCGCGGCCTACATCAAGCCCTGAAGCGGGGTGCCTGCCCCAGCGGGGCAGGTGGCTGCGGTTGTCGGGCCCAGTCGGGCGAGGTGGGCCCGTCGTTGGGGTCAGGCCAACGTGTCGGCCCAGATGTTCTTGGCCCACGACAGGGCGTAGGTGGCTTCCAGTTCTGAACGCACTGACGACACGCCACCCGACCCGGCAACCGTCTTGAAGGTTTTCTCCGCCGCCACGTATTCGTGCACGCTGGCGACGTGAATCACCTCGGTGGCGCTGACGAAGCTGTAGCAGGTGTTGGTCAACATCGGCCGGGGGTTGACCTCGATGCCGAGCAACTGCGCCACGATGGCCGCCGCTGCCACCTTGCCGTGGCTGTTGGCCATGTGGCCGGACTTCGGCATCAAAGGTGCGACCTGGATCGAATCGCCCAGCACATGGATGTCCTTGGCGGCGGTCGACTCGAAGGTCTGGAAGTTGACATGGCACCAGCGTGCGTTGGCGTTCGCCAGCCCGGTCTGTACGGCCAGGGCACCCGCGCGCATGGGCGGCAACACGTTGAACACGTCGGCAGTGACATCGTCTTGCAAGTCGAACTTCAGCGTCATGGTTTGGGTGTCGACCGATACCGCCCTGTGCTGGCCGCGGTATTCAACCATGCCGCCGTACAGCTCGGTCCAGGCTTTCTTGAACAGCGGGCCCTTGGACGTGACGTCGGGGTTGGCGTCCAGAATCAGCACCTTCGACCTCGGCTTGTTGGCCTTCAAGTACGCCGCCACAACGCTGGCCCGTTCATAGGGACCTGGCGGGCAGCGGTAGGGCGCTTCAGGAATTGAAATCGCGAACACGCCGCCGTCGCGCATGGCCTGCAACTGCTGCTGCAGCGCCACCGTCTCGGGGCCCGCCTTCCAGGCTTGCACGATGCGTCCTTCGGCCCCGGCCTGGCGCAGGCCCTGGATGCCGTCGAACATCAAGTCGACGCCGGGCGACAGCACCAGCTTGTCGTAGCGGATCTCGGAGCCACCCGCCAGCTTTACGGTCTTCTTTACGGCATCGATGGACGTGACCAGGTCATGCACCAGCGTCACGCCGTGCTTGCTGCGCAGGCCGTCATAAGGGGTTGTGATGTCGGCCATCTGGCGCACACCGCCGACCACCAGGTTGGAAATGGGGCACGAGATGAAGCTGCGGTTGGGTTCGATCAGCAGCACGTCCAGCGTGTTGTCAGACAGCATGCGGATGTACTTCGCCGCCGTGGCGCCGCCGTAGCCGCCACCGACCACCACCACCTTGGCGCTGGACGGCGTGCCGCCGGTGGCGCAGCCGCCCAGTGCGGCCAGCGAGCCGCCGGCCAGCAGGCCCTGTACAAGTTGACGACGTTTCATGCCAGCCTCACTTTCGGGCGGCGAAGTACGCCGCAATGGAATCGATCTGTTCGTTGCTGTAGCCCTTGGTGATCTGGTGCATCACCGTTGCAGGGCGTTTGCCGTCGCGGAAGGCCTGCATCTGGTTCACGATGTAGTCCTTGGGCAGGCCCGCCAGCTGCACCATGGCGCCGCCCGGTGCGGCCCGGCCGTCGGTGCCGTGGCAATTGGCACAGGTGGCAGCCAGCGCGCGTGTGTGCAGGACGGCTGCAGGTTGGCCATAGGCCGCTGCGGTGCTGACTAGCAGTGCGGCGCCCAGGTAAACACGAAGATTCAGGCAGCTTGGGAAACTCATCGTCTCGTACTCCATATAAAAGTGTTCGTTGACAGGATCTGCCGGCATTTCACTGAAACTGCGGTGAACCCTTGACCCAAGCGTTCTAATTCTCACTAATATCGCTTTATACGAATGTAGCAGTTTCCCTGATCACTCAAACCCGTCGGTTTCCGGCAACGTCATGGCCCTTGGCACCGCATTCTCACTTGTGTTTCGCCGCTGCGGATGCGGGGCCCTGGCGCAGCAGTTCAAGAGCGCGAGGGCGAGGGCGAGGGCGAGGGCAATGCCGATAGCTCTGGCGCTGGCCATCGGTTGTTTGCTGGCCGCGCCATCATCCCACGCGGCTGAGCTTGCGGCCCGGGCGGTTCGTGTCGCCGCCGGCGTCTGGTTTGTGCAAGGTGCAGCGGCGCTCGGCTCGGCCGCGAACCGCAACTTCATTTCAAACGCCGGTTTCGTGGTCACCGACGAGGGCGTGGTGGTGGTTGACGCATTGGGCTCGCCGACGCTCGCCTATGAACTGATCGCCGAGATTCGCCGCGTCACGCCCAAGCCCATCCGTTACCTCATCGTGACGCATTTCCACGCCGACCACATCTATGGCTTGCAGGCCTTCAAGGCCATCGGCGCGAAGATCATTGCGCACCCGTCGGGGCGTGAATACCTCAACTCCGACACGGCGCAGCGCCGGCTTGAAACCAGCCGGCAGGACTTGTTTCCATGGATCGACGAAAACACCCAACTGCACGGTGCCGACATCTGGCTCGCCGACAGCGACCACACGCTGGTGCTCGGCGGCCAGTCGTTCCGCATTCGCCATGTCGGGCCGGCGCACACGCCCGAAGACTTGGTGGTGCATCTGCCGAAGTCGGGCGTGCTGTTTGCGGGTGACCTGGTTTTCCGCGGCCGCATTCCTTTTGTCGGCCAGGCCGACAGCCGGCAATGGATCGAGTCGTTAAACACGCTGCTCGGCATGAACCCGCGTCTCCTGGTTCCTGGGCACGGGCCGGTGTCGGCCACGCCGCGCGATGACTTGGCGTTGACACGCGACTACCTGGTGCACCTGCGCGCCACCATGGGCCAGGCGGCACGCGATCTCGAGCCTTTCGAAGAGGCTTACGCCAAAGCCGACTGGTCGAAATTCGAACGCCTGCCGCTGTTTCGTGCCGCCAACCGCATGAATGCTTACAACACCTATCTGCTGATGGAGCAGGCGGGTAAATGAACACGCTGCTGCGTGCTCAGCCTTCGTTCATCACGCGCCAGGTCTGGTAGCGCAGCGCCATCACCGCGCCGGCGATGATGGAAAACAAGGCCAGGAAGCTGCCCAGCGACAAGGTCGAAACACCACTCAGACCCTGGCCGACCGTGCAGCCCAGAGCCATGACACCGCCCACACCCATCAGCACGCCACCCACCAGATGGTTGGCCAGGTCTTCGGTGCCGCCGAAACCTTCCCAATGGAAGCTGCCTGTGGCCAGTGCCGTGGCCAGCGAGCCCGCGAAAACACCCACCACACTGACGATGCCCAGCGTCAGCAGCTTGGACTTGTCGCTGAAAGCCATCAGCCAATCGAGTGTGTAGCCCACCGGCGCCACCATGCTCAGCGACTCCATGCGCCTTGAATTGGTGGCCAGGAACGCCTGCTCCAGCGTGTTCGGGTCTTCGGCCAGATAGCCCAGCCGGCCCGACACCCACCAGACGGCAGCCACCACGGTGCCGATGCCGACGCCGCCAATCCACACTTCCAGCGTGCGACCTTCCGCGCGCCGCAGCACCCACGCCACCAGCGCCAGGGCGATGACTGAGCCCAATATCACAGCGGCCGTTGTTGTGGCCAGGCCGGTGTTCGCTGACAACAGCGAGGGCAGGTCTTGCCCTGGCGCCAGGTCAAGCCCGATCCGGTCAACCGTATTCACGCGCAGCACGGCGGTTGCGCCCCGCATCGTGACCAGTGCGGTGATGCCCAGCACGAGCAGCACCACCAGCGACTTCAGGTTGCCGCCGCCCACGCGCACCAGGCCCTTGCTGCCGCAGCCTGAAGCCAGCACCATGCCAAAGCCGAACAGCACGCCGCCGACGACGGCAGACAGCCACAGCAACCTGGGGCCGGCGTAGATGGTGTTGCGCGCTTCGATCCAGCCCACGCCGACCATGGCGTTGAAAAGGAGCGTGGCCACCGCAATGGCCAGGGCCCACATGCGGGCACGAGTCCAGTCGCCGACATTGACCACGTCGGCCACCGCGCCCATGGTGCAAAAGTTGGTGTGGCGGGCAATGGCGCCGAAGGCCACGGACAACGCAAATGCGGCCCACAGCACCCGGACGGCGAGGGCGGAAGGATCCAATTCGGTCATGTTCATATTGTGCCGTTCGGTGCCTCTCCGCTTCTGCCAGTGGCCACAGTTGTCCGCCGGGACGTCAGTAAAAGTCCGGACGCGGGCCGGGTTGCGGATCAAATATCATCGAATCTGAATACACAGAAGTAGTTTTCTGCCCAAGCTTCCGCCCAAGCTTCCGATCAAGCTTCCGCACAACTCTTTGTACGGGCAAGACCAATCAACGTGCCAAAACCGCGCCCACCCAGGAGACACTTTGAAAACCGTCATCTCAGTTGTTTTCGCCGCTGCAGCCTTTGCGGCCGCGATGCCCGCGCAGGCCAACCTGGCGCTCGCCCAGAAAAACGCCTGCACGGCCTGTCACGCGGTCGACAAGAAGCTGGTCGGTCCTGCCTACCAGGATGTGGCCAAAAAATACGCCGGTCAGAAGGACGCAGCGGCAACTTTGGCAGACAGCATACGCAAGGGCGGTTCGGGCAAGTGGGGCCCGGTGCCGATGCCGGCTCAAGCCGCGCTCAGTGAAACCGACGCGAAGATTCTGGCCGACTGGGTGCTCGCAGGCGGCAAGTGACGGCGGCGCCGCCACGTGCAGCGAGGCGGTCGCAGCGCGCGCAGCGTCGGGTCTGTTGCATGATCGGTGCCGGCACGGCATGCCGAATGGCGCAACCATGTTGACGACGATGCGGGGAATGGATGTGAAAGTCAGGGCAGTCATCGGGTTGGCTTGCGCGCTGCTCGCAGCGCCTGCGGCGCTGGCGCAACCGGCTGCAGAGTTGTTTAAAGATGCCGACCTGAAACTGGGTGAGCGGCTCATCAGGGAAAACCGCTGTGTCGATTGCCATCGCAGCAAGTTTGGTGGCGACGGTTCGTCGGTCTTTCGGCCCAAAGGGCGCATCAACACCCCGGGTTTCCTGCGCGGCATGGTGGAGCAGTGCAACACCGAGCTGAACCTGGGTCTCTTCCCCGAAGAAGTTTCGGCCGTGGCGGCCGTGCTGAACCGCGATCACTACCGGTTCAAATAGTGCGCATCGACATATTGATGCTTGCGAATACAATGTCAGACACCGCATCACCTTGGAGTGGGCATGTCCAAACAGAGCACTGAAGAGCGCGTCTTCGAGTCCGTGGCCGAGTTGTTTGCGGTGCTGTCAACGCCGATACGGCTGAAGATCATCAGTGCCGTCTGCAACGGTGAAAAAAACGTGTCTCAGCTGCTGTCGGAAATCGACACCACGCAGCCCAACATGTCGCAGCACTTGAACATGCTGTATCGCAGTGGGGTGCTCAGCAAACGCCGGGAAGGCACGCAGATGTACTACCGGCTGCAAAGTGAGCGGGTCGCAACGCTGTGCCGGGCGGTCTGCACCCAGGTTGCCATTGAGCTGGAAAGCGACGTGCAGGTTGCCCCGTCGGACCGGCTGGTGCCAGCGATGCACCGCTGACCCAGGGGTGTTGCCGCAGCAAAACCGAAACAGTGCGGCGTGCAAGCACCCTATGCGATGACGGCGGCATCGAGCCCGCGATTGGGCTGATTCCACAGGGGTTGAAGAGGGCGCCCGCCAGACGACATGAAACGTCGTCGTGGCGGAAGCGGTGAGATTCGAACTCACGGACGGGTTCCCCCGTCGCCGGTTTTCAAGACCGGTGCCTTAAACCGCTCGGCCACGCTTCCTTGCAACTTGCAGCGCGCGATTCTAGGCGCCTGGGCGGGGGTCTGACTGCGGGGCTGCGCTGCAATTCACTTGCAACAGGTCACGGCGACCGCCATCCACCCGCATCGCGCTCAGTGCACCACCCCACACGCATCCCGTGTCCAGCGCCAGCAAGTCGGGCCGGTTGATGAGCCCCAGCGTGCTCCAGTGGCCAAAGGCGATGGGCTGGCCCAGGCTGCGGCGGGTGGGCACATCAAACCAAGGTTTGTAGCCGGCGGGCGCAGCGCCGACGCCTTCTTTGGTTTTGAAGTCGAGCACACCGTCGTCGGTGCAAAAGCGGATGCGCGTGAGGGTGTTGACCACCATGCGCCAGCGCGCCTGGCCTTGCAGCGTGGGCAGCCACTGCCGGGGCGCATCACCATACATGTGGTGCAGAAAATCGGCCAGGGCCGGGCCCCGCAGCACGGCCTGCACCTCGGCTGCCAGCGCCAGCGCTTCGCTTGCCGTCCACTGCGGCGCCAGGCCCGCATGCACACACAGCCAGCCGTGTTTTGCAGCGCCAGGTGCGTTGTCTTCAACGCCGTCATCAGTGTCTGCCCCGGCCCCATCTTCAGCACCCCCCTCCAGGTGCGCCAGCGGCTGTTGCGCCATCCAGTGCAGCCACCTTGCAGCGTCGGGTGCCTGCAGCACTTCGACAAAAGTGTCGTTGCGGTGCAGCTTGCGGGCGCCGTGTGCCACCGCCAGCAGGTGCAGGTCGTGATTGCCCAACAAACACGTCGCCGCGTCGCCGAAGCCGGCCAGCCGGCGCAGCACGCCCAGTGAATCGGGGCCGCGGTTCACCAGGTCCCCGAGCACCACGATACGGTCGCGTGACGGCGAAAAACCTGCCTGGGCCAGCAGACCATCCAGCGCCGTTGCGCAACCTTGCACATCGCCTATGAGCAGAATCATCGTCCGATTCTGCTACGCTCGTCGGCGTTTTCTCTGACACCGCCGCAACGATGCCGGCGGCCCTCATGGACCTGGCGCTGCTGGTTTTTCTGATCTTGCTCAATGGCTTGTTCGCCATGTCCGAGATGGGGCTGACGGCCAGCCGCAAGGCACGTTTGCAGGTGATGTTCGAGGCCGAAGAGCCCGGCGCCCGTGCCGCGATGGACCTGCACGACAACCCCACCAAGTTCTTGTCCACGGTGCAGATCGGCATCACCTCCATCGGTGTGCTCAACGGCATCGTGGGCGAGGCGGCTTTTGCCGCCCCGCTCGCGCTGTGGCTGGCACAAACCTTCGACTGGACGCCAAAGACAGCCGGCATTGGCGCCACGGCCCTGGTGGTGATGCTGATTACCATCCTGACCATCATCTTCGGTGAATTGGTGCCCAAGCGCCTGGGCCAGATGTACCCCGAAACCGTGGCGCGGCTGGTGGCGCGGCCGATGAACCTGCTGTCCACCGCGACGCGCCCGCTGGTCTGGTTGCTCAGCCTGTGTACCGAGGCTGTGCTCAAGCTGCTGGGCATCAAGGGCGGGCCGTCACGGTCGGTCACCGAAGAAGAAATCGCGGCCAGCCTGGAAGAGGGGCTGGACGCAGGCGTCATTGAGGCACAAGAACACCAGATGGTGCGCAATGTGTTTCGGCTGGACGACCGACAGATCGGCAGCATGATGATTCCGCGCGCGGAAATTGTCTGGCTGGATGAGTCAGACCCGCTCGACTCCCTGCTGCAGCGCATGGCCGGCAGCGGCCATACCCGCTTTCCGGTTTGCCGCGGCTCGCTGGACGACGTGCGCGGCGTGTTGTCGGCTGCCGCGCTGCTGCAGCCGCTGGCTCGGGGTGAAAAGCCCGAGATTGCGCAACACCTGCAAAGCCCGGTATTTGTGCCTGAAACGTTGTCGGGCATGGAACTGCTTGAGCAGTTCAGGCTGGCCGCAACCGATATCGTTTTTGTGGTCGACGAATACGGCGCGGTGCAAGGTGTGATCACCGAACGCGACCTGCTGGAAGCCATCACCGGCGAATTCGGCGCGCCCACCGATGCAGATGCCTGGGCGGTGCGGCGCGAAGACGGCAGCTGGCTGCTGGATGGCCTGATACCGGTGCCCGAGCTGAAGGACCGTCTGGAAATCAAGGAATTGCCCGAAGAAGACCGGGGCCGCTACAACACCCTGGCCGGCATGATCATGCTGCTGCTGGGCCGCTTGCCGCGCACCACCGACACGGTGTTGTGGGACGGCTGGCGTTTTGAAGTGGTCGACCTGGACGGCAAGCGGGTGGACAAAGTGCTGGTACAAAAAGTCGTTAGCCCTGGAGAAGATTCATGATCATCAACAACATGCACCTGCAGCCCACCGGGCTGGACAGCAACACCCACCGCAACCTGAAACTGCGCCTTCCGGTGCAGGACTGGAGCGTCGGCAACAAGCTCAATGCGTTGTTTGTCGCGGCCAATGAATTTGCCGATGCATGCCGCGAATTTCCGATTGTTTTTGTCAAGTCTGGCAAAGAGCCGGAT
>JAYUPP010000243.1:0-31274 GCA_043760045.1 Betaproteobacteria bacterium | reverse complement strand
GACGGCGATGGCGCGCAGCCGTAAGCCGAGCCGCGCCCGGTGGTGAAGCAGATGAGGTTGGCGCCACCGGCCACCTGGCCGGTGGCCGACACGGGGTCGTAGCCGGGTGTGTCCATGTAGACAAAACCGGGGGCGCGGATGGCCTCGGCAAACTCCACCACGTCAACCAAATTGGTGGTGCCGCTTTTGGCGATGGCGCCCAGGCTTTTTTCCAGGATGGTGGTCAAACCGCCGGCCTTGTTGCCGGCCGATGGGTTGTTGTCCATCTGCATGCCGTTGCGTGCGGTGTAGGCCTCCCACCAGCGGATGCGCGCCAGCAGTTTGTCAGCCACCGCGGTGCTGACAGCGCGGCGCGTCAGCAGGTGTTCACCGCCGTAGATTTCCGGCGTCTCGCTCAGCACGGCGGTGCCGCCGTGTTGCACCAGCCGGTCGACTGCAGCGCCCAACGCCGGGTTGGCACTGATGCCGCTATAACCGTCGCTGCCGCCACATTGCAGGCCCACCACCAGGTGGCGCGCCGGCACGGGCACCCGCAGTACCCGGTTGGCATGCGGCAGCAAGCGCTTGATTTCTTCAATGCCGCGCGCCACGGTTTTGGCCGTGCCACCCGTGTCCTGGATGTTGAAGGTGACGAGCCAGGCGCCTTCTTGCAGCCCTTCCTGCGCCACCAGGCCCTGGATCTGATTTGTCTCGCAACCCAGGCCCACCACCAGCACCGCGGCGAAGTTGGGGTGCCGTGCATAACCACCCAATGTACGGCGCAGCACTTGCAGTTCTTCACCGTCGGCGGCGGTGGCGCAGCCCATGCCGTGGGTGAGCGCCACCACACCGTCCACGTTGGGGTAAGCGGCCAGCGCCGATCTTTCGTCAGCTTGATGGATGTCGCGTTTGAAATGATCGGCAATGGCGCGCGCGGCGGTGGCGCTGCAGTTCACGCTGGTCAGCACACCGATGTAGTTGCGCGTGGCCACACGGCCGTCGGGCCGTTTGATGCCCATGAAGGTGGCGGGCTCGGGCACATAAACAGTGGGCGTGGCGCCGGCCCCGGGCTCGTGAAGGCGCTCGAAGCTGCTGAAAGCCAGGTTGTGCGTGTGCACATGCTGGCCGGCCGCAATGGCCTGCGTGGCAGTGCCGATGACCTGGTTGTAGCGCCGCACGGCTTCGCCCGCAGCGATGGCGCGGCTTGCAAGCTTGTGCCCCGGCGGTACCAGCCCGGCCACGGTGATGCCTTCTTCTGCCACCACCGTGCCGCCCAGCAACTGCCGCCTTGCGATGACCACGTTGTCGGCCGCGTGGATGCGGATGGTGGGCGCGCTGCCGCTGCCGCTGCTGCTGGTCATGGTGGCGGTGGCGGCGCCCGTGGTGGGCGGTGGGCTCAGGGTGGTCATGCGCGAGTCTGGACTTGGGTTCAGGCCAACTTCAACAGTTCATCAGCCAGCGCTTGTGGCTCGTCCACCATCACGTCGTGGCCGCACTTCATCTTCACCACATGCCAGCCGGGCTGGCCTTCATAGCGCGCTGCGAAGTGCCGGAACGGGCTCGGGTCCCAGCCGTCGGCCAGGATGTAGACACGCTGCGCTACGGCGGCGCCGGCACCGGTCAGCAGCGCGGGCATCTCGAAAGTGGCCAGCGCTTGCGGCACGCAGCGGCGGTCCACCCAGGCGCGGTTTTCGGCGCGGATGTTGAAGGTCTCCGCCGGTATTGGCGCCGCGCGCCCACCCTCGGCCGCACTGCCCCTGAACGCGCCCTGAAAGCCGGCTGCCACTTCCGGGGGCAGCGCCTGGTGCAGCAGGTTGATCAGCGACTGGCCTTGTTCGGGCACAAAGGCGTCAAGGTAAACCAGCGCACGAATCCTGGCTGGCACCCGGTCGGCGACGCCGGTGATGACCATGCCGCCGTAGCTGTGGCCACACAGCACCACGTCTTGCAACTCTTCAGCTTCGATGCAGCCCAGCACGTCGCGGATGTGCGTTTCCAGCGTCACGTTCTCGCCGCCCTGGTGGGCCCTTTCGCCGACGCCCGTGTGGGTGGGCGTGAAGACGGTGTGCCCTGCAGCGCGCAAGGCCTGCGCCGTGTCGCGGTAGCACCAGCCGCCGTGCCAGGCGCCGTGAACGAGAACGTAGGTGGTCATGAAGTCGCTCCTGTGGGTGTGGGGTTTGTGAAAGCGCAGCTTGACGCAGCTGGCGATCGGCTGTCAATCGGCGGTTACTGCAGCGTTGAGTCGCCGGTCAGAGTCACTCGGCAACCACTTGGCAACCACTCGGCAACCTCCCGGCAACCGCCCGGCAATCATCCGGCAGTCGGCCAGCAATCAACCCGCACGCGGCCATCCATCAGCCGTCAATCAGCTCCGGGTTCCAGGCATGCACGGTCTGGCGCTGGTCACCCAGCTTTTCAATGCCCAAGGTCATCACATCACCCGGCTTCAAAAACACCGGCGAAGGCTTCACGCCCAAGCCCACACCGGGCGGCGTGCCGGTGGTGATCAGGTCGCCCGGGTTCAACGTCATGAACTGGCTCAGATGGCTGACGATTTGCGCCACCGTGAAGATCATGGTCTTGGTGTTGCCGGTCTGAAAGCGCTTGCCGTTCACATCCAGCCACATCGCAAGCTTGTGCACATCACCCACTTCGTCGGTGGTCACGAGCCAGGGGCCGGTGGGGCCGAAGGTGTCGCAGCCCTTGCCCTTGTCCCACTGGCTGCCACGTTCGAGCTGGTATTCGCGTTCAGAAACGTCGTTGACGACGCAGTAGCCGGCCACATGGGCTAACGCATCAGCTTCACTGACGTACCTTGCGCGGCTACCAATGACAACACCGAGTTCCACTTCCCAGTCGCTTTTCACCGAGCCCTGGGGCAGCACCACCGGGTGGTTGCAGCCCACCGCGCTGTCCACCGTTTTCGTGAACACGATGGGCTCTTTGGGAATGGGCATGTTCGATTCGGCCGCGTGGTCGGCGTAGTTCAGGCCGATGGCGATGAACTTGCCCATGCCTTTCCAGGGCACCGCCAGGCGGCCCTGCGGCACGATGGGCAACTGGTTCAAGTCAATCGCCTTCAACGCCGCCAGACCCTGCGGCGACAGCGTGGCGGGCGTGATGTCGGCCATCAGGCCCGAGAGGTCTCGCAGCTGGCCTTGGTTGTCCAGCAGGGCGGGTTTTTCCTGGCCTTTGGGGCCGTGGCGCAGCAGTTTCATGCTTGTTTTCCTTCGTTCAGCAAGCGGGGTGGGTGGTGTGAAAGTTAGAAGAATTTCAAAGCGACCAGCCACCGTCCACCAGCGCGGTGGTGCCGGTGGTGAAGCGCGATTCGTCGCTGGCCAGGTGCACCGCCAAAGCGGCAATTTCTTCAGCCGTGCCCAGCCGGCCCATGGGCTGGCGGGCGATGAACATGGCTTCCACTTGTTGCAGCGTCTGGCCGCTGCTTTTGGACAGCGCCGCGATGCGGTCACGCAGCGAAGGCGACTCCACGGTGCCGGGGCAGATGGCGTTGCAGCGCACGCCCTGGGTGATGAAGTCCAGCGCCACCGACTTGGTCAGCCCGATGACGGCTGCTTTGGTGGCGCCGTAAACAAAGCGGTTGGCCGCCGCCTTCACGCTGCTGGCACCCGAGGCCACGTTGATGATCGAGCCGTTTCCTTGCGCCAGCATGCCGGGCAGAAACGCTTTGATGGTTCTGAACATCGAACGCGCGTTCAGGTTGAAGGCCTGTTCCCACTGTTCTTCGGTGCAGTCCAGCACGCTGCCGTGGTGCACAAAACCGGCCGCATTGAAGAGCACATTCACCTGCGGGTGGCGCGCCGCAGCGGCCTGGATGGCTGACGGGTCGAGCACGTTCAGTTGTTCAGTTATGAAGCCCTGTTCAGCCTGCAGGCCGGCCAGCAGTTCAAGGTGCAGGTCGGTGGCAACCACACGCGCGCCTTCACGCGCAAAGGCTTCGGCCACGGCGCGGCCTATGCCCTGGCCTGCAGCGGTGACGAATGCGGTTTTGCCTTGCAGTCTTGCGGTCATGGTGTTTCCGGGTGTGGTGGGTGAAGGTTCAAAGACGGGTGGGTTGCGGTCGTTGCAGCAGCCCGTGCGAAATGCTTCGCGAACGCGGGTCGGTTCAAGCTACGACGTTTGGTGCCAGTTCTGCCACTGAAGGCCCGCCACGCGACCGAATTCGCGCACGTTGCGCGTCACCAGCGTGGCCTGGTGGTGCAAGGCCGTGGCAGCTATCAAAGTGTCGTGCGGTCCTATGGGTGTGCCGCTTTTTTCAAGTTCAGCGCGGATGCGTGCGGCGTGGTCAGCGCAGCCGCTGTCAAATGACAAGCGTTGCATGGGTCGGAGAAAATTGGACAGAGCCGCAAGGCGCACTTCAGCCGCGTCGGGTGGCAGGCGCAGCAGGCCGTAGCGCAATTCATATTCAACGATGGCCGGAACGCCCAAATCGGCAGGGCGCTGCGCTTGCAAGCGCAGCACCACCTGCGGGTCGCCACGGAAGTAGTAGCTGATGGTGTTGCTGTCAAGTATGAGCACAGCTTTGGCTCAAAAGCCCAGTCTTGTCACATCGGCTGCGACCGCCGCGGAGGCGTCTTCGCGCAGCGGAAAGTCGGCAAACTGGCCGGCCATGGCCAGGCACTCGGGTGGCCATTCGTGCGCGGCGTATTTGCGGATCATCTCTGCCACCCAACGGCTTTTTGAAACGCCATGCGCTGCGGCGGCTTGATCAACCAGCAACTGCGTTGCTTCGTCCAGATAGAGCGTTATTTGCGACATTTTTGGACAACTCCTGTGGATCTCTAAAGCGCGTATATGTGGAAGTATATGCGTTGTGTCAGCCCTAACCTGGCTTTGGTTGGAACATCGACGCCTGACCACAAACTTGCGCCATTGCAGCTACCGTAGCCCATTTCACTGCCCAGAAAGCAGCCATGACCGACACCACACCGTACACGCCGCCCGCCATCTGGACCTGGACGAAAGAAAACGGTGGCCGCTTCGCCAGCATCAACCGCCCCACGGCCGGGGCGCGGCAAGAGGCCGAGCTGCCGGTGGGCCGGCATCCGCTGCAGCTGTATTCGATGGCCACGCCGAATGGCGTGAAGGTGACGGTGATGCTGGAAGAGCTGCTGGCGCTGGGCCACACCGGCGCTGAATACGACGCCTGGTTGATAGCCATCAACGAAGGCACGCAGTTCGGCAGCGGCTTTGTGGCCGTCAACCCCAACTCCAAGATACCGGCGCTGCTGGACCGCAGCGCTTCGCCGCCGATACGCGTGTTTGAAAGCGGCGCCATCCTGCTTTATCTGTCAGAAAAATTTGGTGGCGCTTTTGTACCCAGCGGCACCGCGGCGCGCGCCGAATGCCTGTCGTGGCTGATGTGGCAGATGGGCAGTGCGCCTTTTCTGGGTGGCGGTTTTGGGCATTTTTATGCTTACGCACCGAGCAAGATGGAATACCCGATCGACCGCTATGCCATGGAAGTAAAGCGTCAGCTGGACGTGCTGGACCGCCGCCTGGCCGACAACGCCTACCTCGCAGGGGACGCGTACAGCGTGGCCGACATGGCGGTGTGGCCCTGGTACGGCACGCTGGTGAAAGGTCAGTTGTACGAGGCGGGTGAATTCCTTCAGGTGCAGGACTACAAACATGTGTTGCGCTGGACCGACGGCATTGCCATGCGCCCAGCCGTGCAGCGCGGCCGCAAGGTCAACCGCACCTGGGGCGAGCCCAGCAGCCAGCTGCATGAAAGGCATGAAGCGTCTGACTTCGAGACCCGCACGCAGGACAAGCTGGCGCCGGCGGCTTGACTGGCTAACGATTAAGATGAGCGCCACATGCTGACCCTGTACGACTGCGCCACCGCCCCCAGCCCGCGCCGCGCGCGCATTTTTCTGGCTGAAAAAGGCTTGCCGCACCACACCGTGCAGATAGACCTGCGCAGCGGCGAACAAATGTGTGCCGCTTACCGCGCCATCAACCCCCAGTGCACGGTGCCGGCGCTGCGCACCGATGAAGGCGCGCTGCTCACCGACAACGCTGCCATCGCCGCTTATCTGGAAGCGCAGCATCGACAGCCGCCGCTGCTGGGCCGCACGGCGCTGGAAAAAGCCGAGGTGGCCAGCTGGAACTGGCGCGTCGAATTTGAAGGCCTGCTGGCTATTGCCGAGGCGCTGCGCAACAGCGCACCCGCAATGGCCAACCGTGCCCTGCCGGGCCCCGCAGACCACGCACAGATACCGGCGCTGGCTGCGCGCGGCTTGCTGCGGGTGCAGCAATTTTTTGTGATGCTTGATGCGCATCTGGCGCAGCGTGTTTTCGTGGCCACCGACCGCTTCAGCGTGGCCGACATCACGGCCGTGGTGGCGGTGGACTTTGCACGTGTGGTGAAGGTCAAGCCCGGGCCCGAGCACCCGCACCTGCTGCGCTGGCGCGACCATGGCGCTGCGGCCGGCCATGGTTTTGTAGCACCAACGGCCCTTCGCTGAAATCAGCGCGGCACCAGTTTGGCGCCGCTCAGCTGTTCCTGCGCTTCCACCAGCGACGGCACGAATTTCTTGCCGTGGCCCAGCGCGCTGGCCAGCGCCAAGCTGTTGTGCACCGCGTCGCCCACCACGCTGGGCACCGCCAGGCCCTCGGCCAGGTGGGTGTAATAACGCACGTCTTTGCGCGCGTTGTCCAGTTCAAACAGCAGGCCCCGCAGGTCGCCTTTCAGCGTCTTGGCCATGGCCTGGAACAGGCCGCAGTTCACGGGGCCCAGGCTCACCAGGTCCACCAGTTTTTGCACGTCCACACCGGCACGCTGGCCCACCGCAAAAGCTTCAGCGGTGGCCGTGCAAATGGCCTGGGCGATGAAGTTGTTCAGCAGCTTGATGGTGTGGCCGGCGCCGGGGCCACCGACGTGAAAAATGTTCTCGGCGAAAGTGCTGATGACGGGCTGCAGCCGCGCAAACACATCGGCTTCGGCACCCACCATCACATTCAAGCGCCCGGCCTCGGCTTCCACCGGCGTGCGCGACAGCGGTGCATCAACAAAAGTGACACCGGCGGCAGCGCAGCGTTCACGCAGCTTGGCGCTGGAGTCCGGTTCGCTGGTGGAGCAGTCCACGATCACCAAACCCGGTTTGGCCCCCGCCAGCAACCCCTGGCTGCCCAGCACCGTGTTTTCCACCTGGGGTGAACCGGTGACGCAGATGAACACGATCTCGCTGCCGGCGGCCAGCGCGCTGGCCGTGGCGGCGAGGGTGCCACCGGCTGCCAACAGGTCGGCCACGCGGCTTGTGTTGCGGTGCACGGTCAGCGCCAGCGGGTGGCCTTTGGCCCGCAGGTGTTTGGCCATGCCGTGGCCCATCAAGCCACTGGCGCCGACAAAACCAATTTTCAGCATGGCTGTATCTCCTTCAGCCACGGCCGACAAAAGGCATCTTGGTGGCCATCACGTTGACAAACAGCATGTTGGCCGACAGCGGCAAACGCGCCATGGTCATGAAAGCTGCCACCACCGCAGAGAGGTCCATGCGCGGCTCGGCTTTCAGGCTGCCGTCGGCCTGCGGCACACCCTCTGCCATGCGCTGGGTCATCTCGCTGGCGGCATTGCCGATGTCAAGCTGGCCCACCGCAATGTCAAACGGGCGGCCGTCCAGCGCCGCCGTGCGTGTGAGGCCGCTGATGGCGTGTTTGGTGGCCGTGTAGGCAATGGAGCCGGGGCGCGGCGCATAGGCCGAGATGCTGCCGTTGTTGATGATGCGGCCGCCCATCGGTGCCTGTGCTTTCATCAGCTTGAAGGCCTGGCTCAGACAGTAAAAACTGCCGTTCAGGTTGGCGTCCACGACGCGGCGCCAGTCTTCGCCGCTGACGAGGTCGGGGGTGGCGCCGGGCAGGCTCATGCCGGCGTTGTTGAACAGCAGGTCCAGCCGGCCCCAGCGCTGTTTGACCGCCTCGAACGCGGCGGTCACTTGTTCTTCCTGGCCCACGTCGGTGGGCAAGGGCAGGGCGTGCGCGGCGTGGGCGCCGGCTGCCGCTGCGGTGGCCTGCAGCGCTTCCAGGCGGCGGCCGAGCAGGGCCACTTGCCAGCCGTCGTTCAGCAGGGCTAACGCACAAACGCGGCCTATGCCGGAACCGGCGCCGGTGACGAGTGCAATCTTCATGGGTGTGTGCTTTTCAAGTGGAAATGTTCAGTGGTTGTCTTTGGGCACCGCAGCACCACGCTGGCCCACCAGGAAGTCAAGGTCAGCGCCTTCGTCGGCCTGCAGCACATGGTCGATGTACAGCTTCCAGTAGCCGCTGGCCATGGCGGGTGCGGGCGCTTGCCACAGCGCGCGGCGGCGTTCCAGTTCGGCATCGTCCACATGCAGGTGCAGCTTGCGGCCGGCCACGTCGAGTGTGATCAAGTCGCCGTTGTGCACCAGCGCCAGCGGGCCGCCGGCGGCGGCTTCGGGCGTGGTGTGCAGCACCACGGTGCCGTAGGCGGTGCCGCTCATGCGTGCGTCGCTGATGCGCACCATGTCGGTGACGCCGCTGCGCAGCACCTTCGGCGGCAGTGGCATGTTGCCCACCTCGGCCATGCCCGGGTAGCCCTTGGGGCCGCAGTTTTTCAGCACCAGGATGCAGCTGGCATCGACGTCCAGGTTTTCGTCGTCGATGCGGGCGTGGAAGTCGTGGCTGTCTTCAAAAACCACCGCGCGGCCGGTGTGTTGCATCAGCGCCGGTGTGGCTGCGCTGGGTTTGATGACGGCGCCGCGCGGCGCCAGGTTGCCGCGCAGGATGGCGATGCCGGCCTTGGCCTTGAATGGTTCGGCCATGGTCTTGATGACGGCCGGGTTGAAGTTTTGTGCGTCTGCGATGTTCTCGCCCACGGTTTTGCCGTTGGCCGTAACGGCGCCCAGGTGCAACACAGAAGCAATCTCGCGCATCACCACCGGCAGGCCGCCGGCATAACAAAAGTCTTCCATCAAGTATTGCCCGCTGGGCTGCAGGTTGACCAGGCAGGGCATGTCGCTGCCCAGGCGTTCAAAGTCGTCCACCACGAGCTTGATTCCAAGCCGCCCGGCGATGGCGATCAGGTGTATCACGGCATTCGTGCTGCCACCTATCGCCGCAAGTGTGCGGATGGCGTTTTCAAAGGCCTCGCGCGTCAGCACCTTCGATATGGTCTGGTCTTCATGCACCATATCGACGATGCGCCGGCCGGCGTGGCGTGCAATCACGTTGCGCCGGCCGTCCACTGCCGGGTAGGCGGCGTTGCCTGGCAGGCCGATGCCGAGCGCTTCCACCATGCAGGCCATGGTGCTGGCGGTGCCCATCGTCATGCAGTGGCCGTGACTGCGGTGCATGCAGCTTTCAGCCTCGAAGAAGTCGGCCAGTTTCAGGGTGCCGGCGCGCACTTGTTCGCTCATGCTCCACACGCCCGTGCCGCTGCCCAGCTCTTGGCCGCGCCACTTGCCGTTCAGCATCGGCCCGCCCGACACGCCTATGGTGGGCAGGCCGGCGCTGCCGGCGCCCATCAGCAGCGAGGGTGTGGTTTTGTCGCAGCCCATCAGCAACACCACACCGTCGATCGGGTTGCCGCGGATGCTTTCTTCCACGTCCATGCTGGCCAAGTTGCGGTAGAGCATGGCGGTGGGGCGCAGCAGCGTTTCACCCAGGCTCATGACCGGGAATTCCAGCGGAAAACCGCCCGCTTCATAAACGCCGATCTTCACCTGCTCGGCCAGCGTGCGAAAGTGGCTGTTGCAGGGTGTGAGTTCGCTGAAGGTGTTGCAGATGCCGATGACGGGCCGGCCGTCAAATTGATCGTGCGGCACGCCCTTGCCCTTCACCCAGCTGCGGTAAGCAAAGCCGTCGCGGTCTTGGCGGCCAAACCACTGCTGGCTGCGCAGTTCGTGGGCCGGTTTCTTTGGCGGCTTGGGCGGCTTTGGCGGCTTGGGCTTGGCCTGGTCGTCGCTCATCGTGTGCTGGCTTTCCCGGGTTGCGGTTGTAAAAGTTCGCTGCAGATAATATGGTATGACGATTGATCGGTGCTGCGGGGGAACCCCAAGGATTGGCTGCAGCAACCGGCCTTCAACCAACGACCTGTTGCCGCAGCCTGAGCTGTGCAACTTTTGAAGTGAGCGCGCCCCATGAGCCCTGCCGACAAGCCCCATGTACTGACTGTTTCGCGCCTGCCACCGATTTACCTGGACGCGCTGCATGCCAGCTACACGGTGCACGACCGGCTGCACGAAACCGACCCTGCCGCCTTCGATCGCATCGCGCCCCAGGTGCGTGCCATCGCCGCCAGCGGCGAAAGCAAGGTGCCGGCTGCTTTGATGGCCCGGCTGCCGGCGCTGAAGCTGGTGTCGGTGATGGGCGTGGGCTATGACGGCGTGGACGTGGCGGTGGCCCAAGAGCGCGGTGTGATGGTCACGCACACACCCGACGTGCTGAACGATGAAGTGGCCGACACCGCCATCGGCCTGATGCTGTGCGCTGCCCGTCAACTGCCGGCCGCCGACCGCCATGTGCGTGCCGGCCAGTGGCTGAACGGCCCGCTGCCGCTATCGCGCAAGATGACCGGCGCGCGGCTGGGCATCGTTGGCATGGGCCGCATCGGCAAGGCCATTGCGCAGCGCGCGCAGGCCTTCAGCATGCCGGTGGCTTACACCGCGCGCAACGCCAAACCCGAACTGCCGTATGCCTTCTTTGCATCGGCGGCCGAGTTGGCTGCACAGAGCGATTTCCTCGTCGTCATCACCCCCGGCGGCGCAGGCACACGCAAGCTGATTGATGCCGCCGTGCTGCACGCGCTGGGGCCGAAGGGCATTCTGGTGAATGTGGCGCGGGGTTCGGTGGTGGACGAAACCGCACTGGTGGCGGCGCTGCAATCGGGTGCGCTGGGCGGCGCGGCGCTGGACGTGTTTGAAGACGAACCGCGCGTGCCGCAAGCCTTGATCGACATGCCGCATGTGGTGCTGGCGCCGCACATCGGCAGCGCCACAAAAGAAACGCGGCAGGCCATGGCCGACCTGGCACTGAACAACCTGGCGCGGCACTTTGCCGGTCAGCCCTTGCTGACGCCAGTGCCTGAACTGCGCACCTGACGGCGCCTGCAGCGGTCAAGGGAAACCCCGTAAACCGCTGCGTTTCAATCATCATACGATAACACCTCAGGTGTTTCGGCCACGCAGCCGGCGCCGGGCCACCGAAGTTTTCCCCTCACACTTTTGGCAAACACATCAGACCGGAGACTCGACATGCAACTGAAAAAAACTGGATTCGCCTGTGCCCTGGTGGCTGCAGGTCTGTGGGCCGCAGGCCCCGTGATGGCGCAGGAAAAAATCACCGTCTGGTGGGGTAAAGGTTTCTACAAAGCCGAAGACGACGCGCTCTACGCCGCCATCAAGAAGTTCGAAACCAAGTACCCGAAGTACAAGATCGACCTCAGCCTGTACGCGCCGCAGGAAGCCATTCCGAAGACCGTGGCGTCGCTGGACGCCGGCAACCCGCCCGACGTGGCTTACGGCGACGTGTATGACTTCCAGGTCACCGCCAAGTGGGCTTATGAAGACAAGCTGGAAGACATCAGCAGCATCATCAGCCCGATGCACGCCAAGTTCGAGCCGCGTGCCTTGTCCACCACCTTCCTCTACAACAACGGCAACCAGTCACGCGCTTATTACGCCTTCCCGGTCAAGCAACAGACCATGCACATCCAGTACTGGAAAGACCTGCTGGCCGAGGCGGGTTTCAAGGACAGCGACATCCCGAAAGACTGGGCCGGTTACTGGAACTTCTGGTGCGACAAGGTGCAGGCCGGTTACCGCGCCAAGAGCGGCACCCGCGCCTATGGCACCGGCTTTCCGATGGGTGTCGATTCCAGCGACTCATTCTTCTCGTTCCTGACCTTCATGGACGCTTACAACGTGAAGCTGGTCAGCGACACCGGCAAGCTGCTGGTGGACGACCCCACCGTGCGCGCCGGCCTCATCAGCGCGGTGCGTGACTACACAGCGGTCTATGGCAAGGGCTGCACGCCGCCATCGTCCACCAACTGGAAAGACCCGGACAACAACGTCGCGTTCCATAACAAGACAATTTTGCTGACACACAACGCGACCATTTCGATTGCCGCCAAGTGGCTGGACGACAGCAACAATGCGTCGCTCACCCAGGCGCAGCGCGATACGGCCAAGGCCAACTACACCGAGAAGATCGCCACGGCCGGTTTCCCCAGCAAGCCCGACGGCAGCAAGATGACTTACCGCGCAGCGGTGAAAACCGGTGTCATCTTCAAGAACGCCAAAAACAAGGTGGGCGCCAAAACCTTTGTAGCCTTCCTGCTGGACGACGCCAACTTGACACCTTATGTTGAAGGCTCACTCGGCCGCTGGTTCCCGGTGACGAAAGCGGCGCAGCAAAGCCCGTTCTGGAAGGCCGACCCGCACCGCATCGCCGTCTACAACCAGTTCATGGCCGGCACGCAGCCGTTTGAATTCACCAAGAACTACAAGTTCACGGTGCTGAACAACGAAAACGTGTGGGCCAAGGCGATGAACCGCGTGCTCAGCGAAAAGGTGCCGGTTGAACAGGCGGTGGATGAAATGATCGCCCGCATCAAGACGGTGGCTGCGAACTGAAGCGCCGACGGCTGATTCCCGGTATTCCCCCCTCTCCGTCCAAGGGAGAGGGCAGGGGTGAGGATCAATGCCACAAAACTAACAAGTTATGTCCACCACCACCCTCAGCGCGCCCACCCCGGCACCGGCGCCGGCCCAGCCCAATCAGGCCCGGTCCTCGTTTGCGTTCTGGGGCCGCATGATGGTGGTGCCCTACCTGCTGTTGTTTGCGGTGTTTGTGCTTTATCCGGTGTGTTACGGCCTGTGGCTGGCACGCGACCCGGGCAATTACGTCAAGCTGGCGCAAGACCCCATCTTCTTTCGCACAGCGGTCAATACCTTCATCTTTTTGATGGTGGCGGTGAACCTGAAGATGGCGCTGGCGCTCGGCCTGTCGGGCTTTTTTGTGCAGACACGCTGGTGGATCAAGATCACGGCCGCGCTCTTCATCCTGCCCTGGGCGGTGCCCTCGATACCCACCATTTTGTCGGTGCGTTTCATGCTCAACCCCGAGTGGGGCGTGATCAACACCACCATCTTCAAGCTGACCGGCCTTGACGGCCCCAACTGGCTGAACGACCCCACGCTGGCGTTGAGCTTTTCGATGTTGATGCACATCTGGAAAAGCCTGCCCTTCTGGACACTTATCTTGTTAGCTGGCCGCTTGGCGATACCGACCGAACAGTACGAAGCCGCCAGCGTGGACGGCGCCACGCGCTGGCAAAAATTCCGATTCATCACCTGGCCTTCGATGAAAGGCCTGGTGCTGACGTCCACCATCCTGAGCATGATCTGGACGCTGGGGGACTTCAACAGCGTTTACCTGCTCACCGGTGGTGGCCCGGCTGACCTGACGCATGTGCTGGCCACACTCGGCATTCGCTACCTGCGGCTGGACCAGATTGAACTGGCGATGGCGTCCATCGTGGTGGCGCTGCCTTTTGTGCTGCCGCTGGTGTATCTGATGATGAAGCGGCTGTCCAAGTGAGCGCACATCCATGAACACGTTTTGCCTGAGCGCTCAGCCATGAGCCGCAAACTCACCTGGCGCAAGGTCAGCGGCGAAGCGCAGCTGCTGCTCGTCGGCATACCGGTGCTGCTGTGGACGCTGATCCCGGTCTATCACCTGTTCCTGTTTGCCATCTCCGAGCGCGACTCGGCCACCTCGGGCCGGCTGTGGCCAAAAAACGCGACGCTGCAAAACTTCGACACCGTGTTTCAGCAGAAGCACTTCTACCTGAACCATTTCTGGGTGCAGCTGGGCAACAGTTTGATGATCGCCATTGCGGTGGGTGTGATCACACTTTTCATTGCCACCTGTGCTGCGTTTGCCATCAGCCGCCTGAAGGTCAAAGGCGGGCGCACGGTGATGAACATGGCGCTCTTCACTTACTTCATACCGGCTGCTTTCCTGGCCGTGCCAATGTACAAAACGATGGCCAATTACGGCCTCTTGAACAACCGCTGGAGCCTCGTGCTGGCCATGGTGACGATTGCCTCGCCCTACTGCATCTGGGTGCTGAAACAGGCCAGCGACAAGCTGCCCTGGGAACTGGACGAAGCGGCGCGCATGGACGGCGCCACGCCGCTGCAGCTGTTCCGCATGGTCTACATACCGCTGATGGTGCCCAGCCTGGTGGCGGTGGGCATCTACGCGCTGCTGCTGGCCTGGAACGAATACCTCTACGGCTTTTTGCTGCTCAGCAAAGAAACCGACCTGACGCTGGCGGTGGCGCTGGGTAACTTCCTGGCTGCTGACGATTCGCCCTGGGAACTGTTGATGGCCACCGGCTTCATCTACGCGCTGCCGCCGGCAGCCATCTACTACGTCTTCAAGCGCTACATGGTGTCGGGCCTTACGGCCGGCGCGGTGAAAAGCTGAGTCCGCAAACAAGCATAAAAAGCGGGCATCCAAGCGGGCATCCAAGCGGGCATCCAAGCGGGCATCCAAGCGGAAAACCAGATGGCTTCAGTTTCATTCAAACAAGTTCAGAAAGCCTACGGCAAGGTCAAGGTCATCCACGGCATCGGGTTTGATATTGCCGACGGTGAATTTGTGGTGCTGGTGGGCCCCAGCGGCTGCGGCAAAAGCACGCTGCTGCGCATGTTGGCTGGCCTCGAAGACATCACCGGCGGCGAAATTTCGATTGACGGCGTGGTTGTCAACGACCTGGAAAGCAAGGACCGTGACATTGCCATGGTGTTCCAGAGTTATGCGTTGTACCCGCACATGACGGTGCGCGAAAACATGGCCTTCAGCCTGCGCCTGCGCAAGGCCGACAAAAGCACCACCGACGGGCGCGTTGAAAACGCCTCGCGCATCCTGAACCTGGACCCCTTGCTTGACCGCTACCCGCGTGAACTGTCGGGCGGCCAGCGCCAGCGCGTGGCCATGGGCCGCGCCATCGTGCGCGACCCCAAGGTGTTTTTGTTTGACGAGCCGCTGTCCAACCTGGACGCCAAGCTGCGCGTGGCCATGCGTGCCGAAATCAAGGCCCTGCACCAGCGCTTGAAGACGACCACCGTCTACGTCACGCACGACCAGATCGAGGCCATGACGATGGCCGACCGTATTGTGGTTATGCACGACGGCATCGTTGAACAAATCGGCACGCCGCTGGAGCTGTTTGACCGCCCGGGCAACCTGTTTGTGGCGCAGTTCATCGGCTCACCGTCGATGAATGTGTTTGCCGGCACCGTGCGCGCTGGCCAGGTGGCAGGCCTGGGCGCCCAATGGGCGCTGCCGGCGGGCAGCCGCGTTGCAGAAGGCCAGAGTGTGAACATGGGCATCAGGCCCACCGACCTGAACCTGTCCGCCCAGGGGGTGCCGGCCAAGGTGGTGGTGGTGGAACCGACGGGTGCCGAAACCGAGCTGCTGCTGGAAGTGGGCGGTCAGCAAATGGTGCTGGTGATGCACGGTCGCACCGACGCACAGGCCGACGACAGGGTGCACGTCAGCGTGGAAGCAGACAAGGCGCATGTGTTTGACAGCGCCAGCGGCCAGCGCTTGTCATGACGCGGCGGCTGCGCAAGCCATGGCCGGCCCATGCCCAATAGCAGTACGAGCCAAAAACCGGTCATCGTGGTGATGGGTGTCAGCGGCTGCGGCAAGTCCACCGTGGGCCGCGCGCTGGCACAGGCGCTGGCGCTGCCTTATGTGGAAGGTGACGAACTGCACCCGCTGCAGAACGTGGCCTTGATGGCCGCCGGCACGCCGCTGACCGATGCCGACCGCCACGGCTGGCTCACGGCCGTGGGCCAGCGGCTGGCCGACGACAGTGCCCGAGTGCAGGGGGTTGTGCTGTCGTGTTCAGCGCTGAAGCGCCGCTATCGCGACCAGTTGCGCGCGGCCGCGCCGCACGTGCAGTTTGTCTATCTGCACGGCGCGCAGGCGCTGCTGGCCCAGCGCATGGCGCAACGCCAGGGCCACTACATGCCGGCCAGCCTGCTGCAAAGCCAGCTGGAGACGCTGCAGCCGCCAGCAGCCGATGAACACGCGCTGGCCTTTGACATCAGCCAGGGCCCCGAGCGCATCGTGGCGGGTGCCGTGGCTGCGATAACCGAAACCCCGGCCCACACCCCGGCTAACACCTGAAAGCCATGCATTTCACCCAGGTCATCCTGTACACAGCCCCTGACGGCCGCGCCTGCTTTCGTGAAGAGACGGTGCCACTGAACCAGGGCAAACCGCAGGCGCTGCTGTCGGCGCTGATGCCCAGCGGCGGCCTGCAGTTGCGCCACAGCCCGCTGGGTTTTCGCAGCAGCTTTCATTGCACCGAAACACCGCAGTGGGTGTTCATCCTGTCGGGGCAGATGGAAATAGGCCTGCAGGACGGCAGCTCGCGCATCTTCAACCCCGGCCAGCATTTTTATGCAGCCGATGTGCTGCCTGCCGGCCAGGCCTTCAACGCGCAGCTGCACGGCCACTGGAGCCGGCAGTTGGGTGACGAGCCGCTGGCAACCTTGTTTGTGCGCGCTTGATGGCCACCACGGTGCAGCGCACGGCCATCAAAAACGTGCTGGGCAACACGCTCGACCGGCTGGGCGAAGACATCGTGGCGGGCCGCTACACACCGGCCAGCAGCCTGCCGCCCGAGCCCACGCTGTGCCTGCAGCTGGGCGTCAGCCGCACGGTGGTGCGCGAAGCGGTGAAGTCGCTGGTGGCCAAAGGCTTGCTGGTCACCGGCCCCAAGCTGGGCACGCGCGTGTTGACTTCAGAACAGTGGAACTGGTTTGACCCCGACGTCGTGGCCTGGCAAACCAAGGCCGGGCTGACGCGCGAATTTCTGCGCGAAGTGCAAGAGCTGCGCCGCGTGATCGAACCCGCTGCGGTGCGGCTGGCCGCCGAACGCGCCACCGCGGCTGACCTGGCCGACATCGAAACCGCCTACGCTGGCATGCGCGACGCCATCGAACATGGCGGCGACTACGTGCACCACGACCTGGCCTTCCACCAGGGGCTGCTGCGCGCCTGCCACAACCGCATGGTGGTGCAGATGAGCCGCGCCCTGGGCGCGCTGCTGCGCACCGCGTTCGAGATATCCACCTCGCGGCCTGACGGCCCGGCTTCTTCGTTGCAGATGCACCGCGACGTGCTGGACGGCGTGATCGCGCGCAACGGCGCACTCGCCGAACGCGCGGCGCTCAAGCTCATTGACAGTGCACGCGACGACATCGAACATGTGCTTGCTTCACGCCGCAAACTGCCTTCGGTGTCGGCCCCTGCTCGGCGGCTGAAGGGCCGCCTGGCGGGTGTTGTGAAAGCCTCTGTCAAAGGAGTTTTTTGATGAAAGTGCTGATCACCGGCGGCGCCGGTTTTGTGGGCACGCGCCTGGCACGTGAGCTGCTGCGCAGCGGCCAACTGGCCGGCCGCAACATCGAACAACTGGTGCTCGCCGACCAGGTGCCCGCGCCACCCGACCTGTGCGCTGATGCGCGCGTGCAAAGCCGCGTGGGCCCGCTGCTGGCGGCCTGCGACAGCCTGCGTGATGAGCCCTTCGACGGCGTGTTTCACCTGGCGTCTGCCGTGTCGGGCGAATGCGAGGCCGACTTCGACCTCGGCCTGCGCAGCAACCTGGACAGCACGCGTGCGCTGCTCGACGCCCTGCGCCACCGCCAGGCGCAGGGTGGTGTGCCCTCACGTTTGGTGTTCAGCAGCTCGGTGGCGGTGTTTGGGCCCGACGCTGCGGTGCCGCTGCCTTCGGTGGTTAGCGACAGCACCTTGCCGACGCCGCAAACCAGCTACGGTACGCACAAGTTGATCTGTGAACACCTGGTGGCCGACTACACCCGCAAGGGCTACATCGACGGCCGTGCTGCGCGCCTGATGACGGTTGCGGTGCGCCCCGGCCGGCCCAATGGCGCTGCCAGCTCATTTTTCAGCGGCATCATCCGTGAGCCGCTGGCGGGTGTTGCATCAATATGCCCGGTGGCGCCCGAGGTGCGCCACCCGGTGTCGTCACCGGCGCTCACGGTGCGCGGCCTGATCACGGTGTTCGAGGCCAGCCGCGAGGCTTTTGTCGGCCGCACGGCGCTGAATCTGCCGGGCCTGAACGTCAGCGTGCAGCAAATGCTGGATGCGCTGGCGGCCGTGGCCGGCCCCGAGGTGAGGGCGCTGGTGCGCTTTGAGCGTGACGAAAGAATTGCCGGCATCGTGGCCAACTGGCCCAGCGGCGCCAGCGCGCAGCGTGCCGCTGCACTGGGCTTGCTGCCCGAAAAGAGTTTTGAAGACATCATCCGCCAGTACATCGCCGATTGCGCCGAGCAACCTGCCGCGCTGAAAGGGCTGAACCCATGAACCAGATCGATCTGAAGGGGCGCGTCGCGGTGGTGACGGGCGGCGCGCAGGGCATCGGCTATGCCATATGTGAACGCATGCTGCAAAGCGGCGCCACGGTCGTCATCTGGGACGTGGACGCCGAGCGCATGGCCACGGCACACGCGGCTTTGGCGCCGCTCGGCCCCTTGCATACCCAGCAAGTGGAACTGACAGACGACGCTGCGGTAGCAGCGGCCACCGCGCACTTGGTGGCGCAGACCGGCCGCATCGACATCCTCGTCAACAACGCCGGCATCACGGGCGGCAACGCCGCCACCTGGCAGCTCGACCCCGCAGTCTGGCGCCGCGTCATTGAAGTCAATCTGGTTGCGCCTTACCTGACCTGCCGCCACGTAGTGCCAGTGATGATGAAAGCCGCGAATGGCAAAGGCTATGGCCGCATCATCAACATCGCATCGGTGGCCGGCAAAGAGGGCAACCCCAACGCCAGCCATTACAGCGCCAGCAAGGCCGGTTTGATTGCGCTGACCAAAAGCCTGGCCAAGGAAGTGGCCACTCAGGGCATCGCGGTCAACGCCATCACACCGGCGGTTGCCAAAACGGCGATGTTCGACCAGATGAGCCAAGCCCACATCGACTACATGCTGGGCAAGATTCCGATGGGCCGTTTTCTGGAAGTGCAGGAACTGGCCGCCATGGCCGCCTGGCTGGCCAGTGAAGAGTGTTCATTCAGCACCGGTGCGGTGTTTGACTTGACGGGTGGGCGCGCGACTTATTGAAATGCCTCCCGCCCGCCCGCGATGCCGGGTGGAACGGCGCGCAGCAGCTGCGCGCAGCAGCTTCGCGCAACAGTTTCGCGCAACAGCTTCGCACAGCAGTTTCGCAGACGGCGGCTCACTGAAAGTGTTGCAGCAGCCTTTCCAGCGCCATCGTGAAAGGCTGTGTCATGAAAGGCAGCGTCAGCAGCAGGCCCAAGAGGCCCGTGCCGAGCGTGACCGGGAAGCCGATGGCGAAGATGTTGATCTGCGGCGCCACGCGCGAGATGGCGCCCAGCACCAGGTTGACGAACAACAAGATGGTGATGAGTGGCATCGCAATCCACAGCCCGGTGCTGAAGATCTCGGCGCCCCACTGGTGGGGCTGCATCTGGCGAAAAAAGGCCAGCGGCTCGGGGCCGATGGGGAAGGCCTGAAAACTCTGCACCAGCGCCGCCACCACCAGCAAGTGGCCGTTGATGACGATGAACAGCCACGCCACCAGCGTGCCAAACAGGCGGCTGGTGGCGGTGGCTGCGCTGGCGCTGATAGGGTCGAAAAACCCAGCGAAGTTCAAGCCCATCTGCAGGCCCACCAGTTCACCGGCAAATTCGACGGCCGTGAACACCAGCCTGACGGCAAAACCCAGCGACAGGCCGATCAGCACTTGCTGCACCACCAGCAGCACGGCGGTGGGGGAGTCGAGCGCCACCTGCGCGGCGGCGGCCAGCGGCGGCAGTGAAGGCTGCGCCGCCAGCGCGATGAAAGCCGCCAGCGCGATGCGCACGCGTGTGGGCACACTGCGCTGGCCCAGCACCGGCAGTGCGGTGAAGAGCGCCAGCGCGCGCAGAAAGGGCCACAGCAGCGGTGTGAGCCAGGCCATGGCCTGGCTTTCGTTGAAAGTCATCACTGCCGACGAATGGTTCGCACTGAGCTTGTAATTCCGAAGGCCCTGAGCCTGGTGCAGGAAGAGCTGCCCAAGCGCCGGCCGGGCTTGCACAAGCTCAGCCCGAACGGTGTTTGTGTTCTGTTCCTCACCCCACGGCCGTCGGTATGGCCAGCAGCACGCTGCGCAGATATTCCACCAGCGTGCTCACCATCCAGGGCCCGGCGATGCCCAGCACTGCGGCGGCCCCCACCACCTTGGGCACGAAGCTCAAGGTGGCTTCGTTGATCTGCGTGGCGGCCTGGAAGATGCTGACCACCAGGCCCACCACCAGCACCACCAGCAGCACCGGTGCGGCCACCATCAGCAGAATCATCAGGCCGTTGTGGCCGGCGGCAAGTACTTGTTGCGGGTCCATCAATATTTGAAAGTGGGTAGGAAGCGTCGCGAGTGGCCCGAGGTGGCGTCGAGAAGCACAGCCGTACACCTGTACGGCGATGCACTGAGCCCGGACACAAACAGTCCTGAGGACTGTTTGTGCCTGGCGAAGGACCGGGCCTCTGGCCCGGGCCGCAGGCGCCAGATCGGGTCGCGCAGCAGCTTCATGCCTGCTTTCACATCACAAACGAAGCCGCCAGCGAACCCAGCAGCAGGTTCCAGCCATCGGCCAGCACAAACAGCATCAGCTTGAAGGGCAGGGCCACCAGCACCGGGCTCAACATCATCATTCCCAGGCTCATCAGCACGCTGGCCACGATCATGTCGATGATCAGGAAGGGGATGAAAATCATGAAGCCGATCTGGAACGCGCTTTTCAGCTCGCTCGTCACGAAAGCCGGCACCAGCACCGTCAGCGGTACGTTTTCACCTTTTGTGTTTTCGACTTTGGCGCCCGTGCCGTTCACTTCCGCAGGCAGGCGCGCCAGCTTGGCAAACAGCTGCACGTCGCTTTGCCGTGTTTGTTTCAGCATGAATTCGCGCAGCGGCTTCACACCTTCCTGCAACGCGCGGTCCATGGTCAGCGTGCCGGCGCTGTAGGGCGCCCAGGCGGTGACGTAGATTTTGTCGAGCGCTGGCGTCATCACGAAAAAGGTCAAGAACAGGCTCAGACCCAGGATCACCTGGTTGGGCGGCGCGGCCTGCGTGCCCATGGCCTGGCGCAGCAGGCCGAGCACGATGACGATGCGGGTGAAGGCCGTCATCAGCAGCAACACAGCGGGTATGAACCCCAGCGCAGTGAAAAACAGCAGGGTCTGGATGGGCACCGAATAACTGTTGCCGCCGGCGCTTTGCGACACCACCAGCGGCAAGCCGCCGCCAGCACCAAAAGCCGGCAGCGCGGCTGTGGCGGGGGCCGGCGGTGCGGCCTGCGCGTGCACCGCGTGGGTCGTCAGCAGCAACAGCAGCCCCAGCAGCGCCAACAAGGCCAACACACCGAGCTGCCGCGCACCGCGCGCACGCGGCCGACATGACGCCGGCGTTGTCTGCGCTGCTGGCAGTGCCGGCGCGGCCCCGCGCGTGCTGCTCGGTGCTGATTCGCCCACGGCGGGCGTGAAGTTGCTGTTCATGGCCCCTTCCTGTCGTTGGCCGGGCCGGGGTGGTCACCGCGCCCGGTCTGGCCGCTGCGCATGCGGCTCAGCAGCTGCGCGAAAGCGGCCTGCGGCAGTGCAGGTGCGGGTGTCGCGCCTGCGCTGGTGGCGCCCGGGCTCATGGTGTGCAGCGTCTGCAGGCCCTGCGGGCCCATGCCCAGCACCAGCCACAGCCGGTGCTCACCCTGACCCACTTCCACCGTCACCAGCTTGTGCTGCGGCGACAGCGGCAGCACCGCCACCGGCCGCGGTGCGCCGGATGCCGCGCCCTTGTGGCCACCGGCCAGGCCCGCGCCCAGCGGCGAGCGGCGCAACAGCCACAGCACCAGCGGTATCAGTGCCAGCACGGCCATAAACCACAACAGTGCGTTCAGACCGGATTGCAGGGCGGGTGACATAACGGGCCAGGTTGGTGTAATAATTTTTTATGAATCGGGGCGCTGCGCCGCGTCATGAAAGTGAACTCAATGCAGAGACTCAATGCCCCGGCTCAATGCCGCGACAAGCGCCGGATGCGCTCGCTGGGGGTCACGATGTCGGTCAGCCGGATGCCGAACTTTTCGTTCACCACCACCACCTCGCCTTGCGCAATGAGGTAGCCGTTGACCAGCACATCCATCGGCTCGCCGGCCAGCGTTTCGAGCTCCACCACCGAGCCCTGGGCGAGCTGCAGGATGTTCTTGATGGGGATGCGGCTGCGGCCCAGTTCCACCGTCAGTTGCACGGGGATGTCGAGAATCATGGTCAGATCGTGGCCGGTGCCCACCGCCGGGCCGGCCGACAGGCTGGGAAATTGCGCTGGCGCCACCGACTCCACCGCAGGGCGCACTTCGTTTGCAATTTCATGCGCAACTTCATGCGCAACTTCATGCGCAACTTCGGCAGCACGGCCGCGCCCCGCCCCGCCGCCGCCTGCCGGCGCGTTCTCGTTCCTCTCGGTCGCCCAATCGGTGGCCATCTTGTCTTCTTCTGCCATGCCGGGCCCGGGGTCAGCCATCAGCGTTCTCCCAACCAGCCCTGGTCGGAGCTGGTGATGAGCTTGTCGATCTTGATCGAATAGCGGTTGTTGGACGTGCCGTAATGGCAGTCGAATACGGGCACGCCGTCCACCTTGGCCTGGATCATCGGTTCCAGGTCAAGCTCGACAAAATCACCGGGCTTGAACGACATCAGCTGTTCCACCGTGGCGCGGGTGTGCGCCAGTTCGGCCACCAGGTCCACCTCGGCCGACTGGATCTGCGTCTTCAGCATGTTGATCCAGCGTGTGTCGGGCTCAGCAGCGTCGCCCTGGATGGTGCCGTACAGCACACCGCGTATCGGCTCGAGCGTGCTGTAAGGAATGCAGAGGTGCACCGTGCCCGTGGTCTCGCCGATTTCCAGCGCAAAGCTGGTGGTGATGACGATTTCATTGGGCATCGCGATGTTGGCAAACTGCGGCTGCATCTCGCTGCGCTGGTATTCCAGTTCCACCGGGTAGACACCCAGCCAGGCTTTTTTGTATTCGGTGGTGATGGTGTCCACCAGGCGCATGATGATGCGCAGCTCGGTGGCGCTGAAGTCGCGGCCTTCGATGCGCGTGTGGTACTTGCCGATGCCGCCGAACAGCGCGTCGATGACGGCAAACACCAGGCTCGGTTCGCAGACGATGAGGCCGTTGCCCCGCAGTGGCTTGACGCTGACGATGTTGAAGTTGGTGGGCACCACGATCTCGCGCAGGAAGGCGCTGAATTTCTGCACCTTGATGCCGCCGATGCTGACCTCGGGGCTGCGCCGGATGAGGTTGAACAGGCCGAGGCGGATGTTGCGCGCAAAACGTTCGTTGATGACCTCCAGGGTGGGCATGCGCCCACGCACGATGCGTTCCTGGTTGGCCAGGTCGTAGGCGCGGATGCCACTGGTGGGTGTGGCTTCTTCTTCAAATTTCTGGCTCTCACCGGTGATGCCTTGCAGCAGCGCATCGACCTCGTCCTGCGAAAGGATCTGCTGGTTCATGGGGCGGCGTAACGCTTGGTTTTGACGGTTACCAAGGAAGCCTTCACTGCACGATGAAGTTCGAAAAGTGCACGGCTTTCACCGGTGAATTACCACCGCGCTTTTTCTTCTTTTTCTTCGCTGCCGGTTTCTTGCCGGCTTTGTCGTCTGCCGCGTCGGCAACGGGTTCCTCTTCTTCGTCGTCTTCGACGTCATAGCCCAGTGCGCGGGCGGTTTCGATGCCGACCTTGCGCGCCAGCCTGTCCTTGCCTTCGCGGCCCAGCAGTTCGGCGGCGGTGCGGTCGGCGATGGCCATCAGCACGTTGTTGCGGATGGCGGGCATAAAAGCCTTCACCTGGTCGCCGATTTTCAGGTCGCTGAGTTCCAGCGTGATGCCGACCTGCGCAAAGCGCTCGGCGTCGCGGTCGGCCAGGTTGACGGTGAAGGGTTCGAGCGGCACAAACACCGGCAGCACCTTGGGGTCGTGCCCCTTGGCCATCGCCTTCGGCGCGGGCATGGCGTTACCGTCAGCAAGTTCCTCGGCGTCGGCTTTTTTCTTCGACATCATCATGAAACCGGCGCCGCCGCCGCCCACCAGCACCAGTGCCGCAGCAGCGATGATGAGGATCAGTTTTTTCTTGCCTTTGGCCGGCGCGGGGGCCTCTGCGGCTGCAGCGGTGGACATGGGTGCTCCTTGGGACGACTCAGGCCCCGGGCACGCCCCCCATGGGGTGGCCCGGTGCTGCCTGTTCAGGCCATTATTGAGAGCGGCCCAGGTGCCTTATGCGCTGAAAAGGGCAGGCAAAAGTGGCCTTCACACCACGGCCTGTGCGGCCGTGCTGACGCCACGGCCGTCAGGGCCGCGCTCACGCCACCAGGTCCACCAGGCCGCGCGGCTGCCAAGCACCGCCATCGCGCCCCGCGCCACGGCCCTCGGCGCCCCCCTGTGTTGCTGGCAGGCGGCTGCGGTCGCCCGGGTTGTCGCTGCTGTTGCCACTGCTGTTGCCACTGCTGATGCCACTGTGGTTGCCGTTGCTGCTGCCGTTGCTGCTGCTCGCACCGTTGTTGAGGCCCGGGTTCCCACCGCTGTCGGGTGCGGGTTGCTGCGGTCGCGCGGGCTGTTCAAACACGCCGCCACCGGTCAGCGTGAAACCGGCGTCACGCAACTGGCTGGCCAGCTGCGGCAGCGCGGCTTCCAGCGCCTGGCGGGTGTCGGACAGTTCGGCCGCCAGATGCACCTGCGCGTTCTGGCCGTCCACTGCGATCTGCACACGCACCGGCCCCATGCCGGCGGGGTTCAGCTGCAGCTGCGCCGTTTCCACGCCGCCTTGCACCATCACCGCGATGCGGTAGCCGGCGGCGGCGGCGAAGGCCGGGCTGCTGACCGGTGTGGCTATGCTGGCGCTGTGCAGCGTGTTGCTGCTGTTGCCGGCCACCGTGGTGGCGGCCTCGCCGGCTGCAGGGGCGCCGGATGCTGGAGCGGCCCCGGGATGGACCGCCGCCCCACTGGCACTGCCTTCGGCGCCGATGGCCGCGGCGGGGGCCGCGCGCAGGCCACCTGGTGCAACGGGAAGGGCGTTTTCGAGCGCCTCTGCATGGGCGATCGACCGGCTGTTGATGGCTGCTGCCACTTTGTCGGCGCCACGTTCGCTGGCCGCGCGCAGGGCGTCGGCGCCCCGGCGTTCGGCGCTGTGGCGGGCGCCTGTCGAGCCGCGCCCGGGTTCACCAGAGCCGTGGCTGGCAGCGGCTGACAGCATCCCCACGGCGGCGCCAAGGGCAGTCCCAGCAGCAACCCCCACTGCAGCCCCCGCAGCGCCGGGCGGCGCTTCATGGCTGGCGGGGCGTTGGCGGCCAGCCGCTGCCGGGGTCGGTGGGTTGGCGGGTGTCTGGGTGATGCCGCCGGCCGACGCGGCCGCACCCCAGGTGCTGACCCGCGTCGGATCGGCGTCGTTAGCGCCTGGGTGGCGGCTGCTGTTGGGGGCAGCATTTTCGCGGGCGCTGGCGGCAACTGCAGCACTGCGCTCGGCGCTGCCGGGTGCGTTGCCGTCGCGCAAGGCGGTGGCGTGTGGCGGCACCGCAGTGGTGATGGCCGGTGCGGCGCCGGCGTGCAACACAGGGGGCTCGGGGAGTGTGCGCGACGCCGTGCCGGACCGGCCTTGGTGGCCGGCCTGCGGCTGTGCATGTGCTGCAGCAGGCGCGGCAGTGGTCGGCAGGTGGTCGGCAGCAGCACCAGTTTCAACGGTGGGCTGCAGGGGTCTGGGCAGCGGCGTGGCTGCATTCGGGTCGTGGTCGCCCGGCGGGGCCGGTGCAGGGGGGGCGGCAGCATTTCCTGCAACACCCGCAAGAGCACCCGCATGAGCACCCGCATGAGCACCCGTTGCAACGCCACCCGGGACCCCACCCGCAGCACCGCGTGCCACTGCGCCTGCAAGCGCGGCGCTGCGCGCCAGCGCGCCCGCTGTGGCCGCTGCGGCTGCGGTTGGCGTGCCGCCTTGGGCTGCTACCGCCGCGCTGACCGGCTGCGAGGCGCCTGCCGCCGGGCGGCGCAGCAAGGGCGCGCTGGCGGCCACGGTGGCTGCCTCGGGCATGGCACCTGACGCGACCACTGCAGACGCTCCGGGCGCTGCCCCGGGCGCCGCCGATGGTGAACCCGCTGCTGCACCCGCCAGTGCTTCCGCCGCTGGTCCGCCCGCGAACCCTGCAGCTGCGGATGATTGCAAAAGCGCCGCACCCGGCGCGTCGCCGCCCGTGTCTGCCCGTGTTTCAGCGGCCGCGCCGCCGCCTTTCAGACCGGCTTTGCGTGTGGCTGCGGCCTGTGCCGCTGCGGTGGCCGCTGCAGCGCCAGGCTGCACGGTGGCGGCAGCGCCACTGGTACGCAGCGCTTGTGCTGCGGGCTTGCGCAGCGCCACCGCCTGTTTCATCAGCCGGGCGAAGCCGCCGTCGTCTGCCGCCGCCTGCGGGGTGGCCGGAGCGCTGCTGGGTTGGGGCGCTGCAGCGGGGCGCTGCGCGGGTGCTGCGCGCGACGGCAAAGCGGGCGCCAGCGGCGTGCTGGACGGCGGGGTAGAAGCGCCTGACGACGTGTTGATCATGGTGGGGTCCTTGGGGCGGCGTACGGGTGTTGTGAAGCAAAGGCTTCAGCGGGCCGCGGGTGGTGGGTGCGAGTTGTGGCGGGAAGCCTCTGGTGGTGCCGCGCCGGCGGATGAGCCGCCGCAGCCTTGTTCTGCGGCCTGGCTGCGGCTGTGGTGCAGCCTTTGCTGGCCGGCGTCGTCACTCTGTCGCTGTTCCTGCCGGTCTTGCTGGCGCAGCGTCTCAAAGCTGCGGCGCTGCTGCAGTTTTTGCACCTGCGCCAGGCGCAGTTCACGCGCCATCAGGTCGGCTTGCGAGGCCTGCATCTGCAGCTGTGCGTGGTCCAGCTGCGACTGCTGCAACGCCACCGCCTGCTGCAGCCTTTGCATGAAGCTGCGGTGCACCAGCAGGCTGTCCACGCGGGTGGTGCGGCCCGCACGGGTGGGGTCGCGCGCCTGGGTTTCTTGCAAGTAGCCGTGCAGCTGCAGGGCTTGCTGCTGCAAGGCTTGCACGCGTGTTTGCGTTTGTTGCCAGACCCGCTGCGCCTGGTCGCGCGCCTGTTCAGCGTGCTGCAGCAGGATGTCCAGGGCCCGGGTCATGCGCAGCTCATCATCAGGTCCATATGCCGTTCATACGCCGTTCATACGCCGTTCATATTATTAGTTAGCTCTCTGCGTGAACTGCTGCCGCGCACCCGCAGCATCAGATGCTGCCCCGCACCAGCAGCGCCAGTTGCTGTTGTGCATCCAGCAGCGTCACTGCTTCATGCATGTCCTGCTGCAGCAGCGCGGTAATCTGCGGCTGCAGCTGCACGGCGGCGTCCAGGTCGGCGTCGTTGCCCGGCTGGTAGGCGCCCAGCTGCAGCAGGTCGCGCGCTTTGCTCAGCTTGGACAACAGGTGGCGCAGCCGGCGCGCGGCTTGCAAATGGCCGCGGTCGGCCACCGCCGTCATCACGCGCGAGATCGAGCGCTCCACGTCGATCGCCGGGTAGTGGCCACTTTCGGCCAGCTCGCGGCTGAGCACCACATGGCCGTCCAGAATGCCGCGTGCGGCGTCGGCTATCGGGTCTTGCTGGTCGTCGCCTTCGCTCAGCACGGTGTAGATGGCGGTGATGCTGCCCTGGCCGGCGCGGCCGTTGCCGCTGCGTTCCACCAGCTGGCTCAACTTGGTGAAACAGCTGGGCGGGTAGCCCTTGGTGGCCGGCGGCTCGCCAATGGCCAGCGCAATTTCGCGCTGCGCCATCGCGTAGCGCGTCAGGCTGTCCATCAGCAGCAGCACATGCTGGCCCTGGTCGCGGAAATGTTCGGCCACCGCAGTGGCATAACCCGCACCCTGCATGCGCACCAGCGGCGGTGCATCGGCCGGCGCAGCCACCACCACGCTGCGGGCGCGGCCTTCTTCTTCCAGGATGTCTTCGATGAATTCCTTGACCTCGCGGCCGCGCTCGCCCACCAGCGCCACCACGATGACGTCGGCTGCGGTGTAGCGCGCCATCATGCCCAGCAGCACACTTTTGCCGACGCCGGTGCCGGCAAACAAACCCAGGCGCTGGCCCCGGCCCACGGTGAGCAGCGCATTGATGGCGCGCACCCCGGTGTCCAGCGGTGTGCGCACCGGGTCGCGGTCCATCGCGTTGATGGGCCGGCGCACCATGGGCGCCGATTGCACCTGTTGCAGCGCGCCCAGGCGGTCCAGCGGGCGGCCGTGCGGGTCGACCACGCGGCCCAGCAGCCCGTTGCCCATCGGCAGGTGCAGGCCGCGGTCTTCGGTGCGCCGCCAGGGCCGGCGCGTGCGGCCAAAACAGGGCGGCACCTCAGGGGCCGGGCGCGGCCGCACGGTGGCGCCGCTGCACAGGCCCTGCACGTCGCCGCTGGGCATCAGGTAAGCGCGGTCGCCGTTGAAGCCCACCACTTCGGCCAACACGGGGGGCTGCGCGGTGGCGAGCGCGGCGTTGTGCACGCCGCCGTCTTCGCTGCCGCTGCAGCCGTCGGCGGCCAGTGCATGCACCTCACACACCGCGCCCACCGGCGCCCGCACGCCCGCCGCTTCCAGCACCAGGCCGGTGACGCGCAACAACCGGCCGTCGGTGTGCAAAGGGCGTGGCTGGGCGGCGCAGGCCTGCAGGTCTTGCAGATAACGCTGCCAGCGCTGGCCACGCTGCTGCAGCGTGTACTGCAAAGGATCCTGCAGCGGGTGTTGTGACGTGTCTTGCAACATGTCATGCAAGTCGCCGCTGCCGCTTTCTGCGGTCTCGGCCACGGTGGCGAATGCGCTGCGCTCGTGTGCCATGTTCAGTGCTGCGCCTCGGGGTTGGCAGCGCCACTGGCCATCGTGTCTTGCGGGGTGTCGGTGCTGGTGTTCGGCGCTGGTTCGTGCAAGGGTGTGGGCAAGCCTGCCGCTGCAGCCGCCAGAAAGGCCACAGGCGGCACGCCGAAAGCGGCCACCGCTTCGGCCCAGCGGGTGTCGATGCGGGCATCCACCGCGCCCACGTCGCTGCTGACACGCACGCCACCGCGCTGCATGCCCGAATCGGCGCGCAACCGCGCACCGCGTGCCTGCAGCACTTCTTCGGCCCCCTGTGCCACCAGTGGCAAGTCTTGGGGATGCACATGCACCGTCACCTGGCGTGCGCTGTGCATCACCGTGTTCACCGCCTGGCGCGCCACTTCGGCCACCAGGTCCGGCCGTTGCTGCAGCTCGCTGCGCAGCACCTGCTGCGCCAGCAGCAGCGCGGTGCGGGCCAGTGCTTGTGCAATGTCGCCGTCCAGCGCCTGCAGCTGTTCGTCAAAAGCCGTCAACAGGCCACCGATCTGGGCTGCGTTTTGCTGCGCCAAACTCTGTTTGAAACCGTCCAGCGCCGCCAGCGCGTCGCGGTAACCGTCCTGGTAACCCGACTGGCGCGCTGCCGTGACCCGCGCTTGCCACTGCGCCGGGCTGGGCGCCGCCGCTGCGGCCGCAGTTGCGGATGAAGTTGCGGATGAAGTGGCGGATGAAGTGGCGGACGTCGTTGCGGCCGCAGTTGCGACGCTCACACCCTGCGCCGCCAGCGGGCCCACCGCTGCGGCGTTCGCACGGCGGTCGCCGCCGCCGCGATCTTCGCTGCGTCGCTCGTCGCTGCGCCGCTCACCGCCATGCAATGCACCCGGTTGCCAGGCTTTGAAACTGCCCAACTCTTCGCGCGGGATGTAGCGGCCCGCGCCAGCCTGGGCTTTGCTGCCCACCGGCGCGGCCACGTTGATGAACGGCCCGCCGCGTGCGGCTGGGCGCGGGTCTTTGCGGTCATCAAGGCGTGTTTCCATGCCGTCAGACGAACTCGTCATCGGCGCCCCCGGCGAGCACGATCTGGCCTTCGTCGGCCAGGCGGCGCACGATCTTCAGCATCTCTTTCTGTTCGGCCTCGACGTCGGACAAACGCACCGGGCCGCGCGATTCGAGGTCTTCTTTCAGCGTCTCGGCAGCACGCGACGACATGTTGCGGAAGATCTTCTCGCGCAGTGCCGGCGTGGCGCCTTTCAGTGCCACCACCAGCGATTCGCTCTGCACTTCTTTCATCAGCGCCTGGATGCCCTTGTCGTCGATCTTCTCCACGTCGTCGAAGACAAACATGTTGTCCATGATCTTCTGTGCCAGGTCGGCGTCGGCCTCGCGCACGAAGTCCAGCACCGTGGTGTCGAGGCCACCGCCCAACAGATTCAGCATCTCGGCCGCCGCTTTGGCGCCGCCCATGCTGGCCTTCTTGCCGCGTTCACCGCCGGCCAGCAGGCGCGTCATGACGTCGTTCAGGTCGCGCAGTGCTGAAGGCTGTATGCCGTCGAGTGTGGCCACGCGCACCATCACTTCGTTGCGCTGGCGTTCGCTGAACAGTTTCAGCACCGCCGAGGCCTGGTCGAATTCCAGATGCACCAGGATGGCGGCCACGATCTGCGGGTGTTCGTTGCGCAGCAGCTCGGCCACGCCCTGGGCGTCCATCCACTTCAGGCTTTCGATGCCGCTGACATCACTGCCTTGCAAGATGCGGTCGAGCAGCAGGTTGGCTTTGTCGTCACCGAGCGCGCGCTTGAGCACGCTCTTCACATATTCGTTGCTGTCAGACACCAGCATGCGGTCGCCGCCGGCCAGTTTTTCAAAAGCCTCCAGCACCTTGTCCACGCGCTCGGGGCTGACGGCGCGCATCTTGGAAATGGCTTCGCCGAGCGCCTGCACTTCTTTGGGCGCCAGGTGCCTGAAGACACCGGCGGCGGCTTCCTCACCCAGGCTCATCAGCAAGATGGCGGCCTTGTCCACGCCTGCGTCTTCGGTTGGGGCTGCCATGGTGTTTTGTCGTTAGGGAACAGGGCGCAGATGCAGGGCGGTCAGCGTGACGCGGCTTCGCCGCTGACCCAGCCGCTGACGATGCCGGCCACGGCCACCGGGTTTTCACGCGCCATGGCCCGTGCGGCTTGCAGCCTGGGGTCTACCGGTGCCGGCAGTGCCGGGGTGCGCTTGGGTGCTTCCAGCACGTTTTCGTCGGCCACCACCTCGTTGACCTGGCTGCCCGGGTCGGGCACCGGCGGCGGGGCGGTGGCGGCCACCACCGCCGGGCGTATCAACTTCAGCACGACCACCAGCGCCACAGCGGCCAGCGCCAGCGGCGCGGCGGCGGTTTTCAGCAGGTCC
>JAYUPP010000242.1:0-3606 GCA_043760045.1 Betaproteobacteria bacterium | reverse complement strand
GCAGCGGCAACATCAAGAAGTAGGTCGGGTACTCGAACGCGTGCCCCGCCGGGCGCAAGCGCCGGTGGCGCACCACGCCGGTGCCGAGCAGGGGCACGGCGCCTGTGCCGCTGTGCATGCCGCACGATGCGTCTGCGACGCTCGTCATGCCGCGTGCAGCGTCTGCGACGCTCGTCATGCCACGTGCAGCGTCTGCGACGCCGCGTTGCCCTGCTGCAGCGCCTGCAACACCGCCTGCGCCGACAGCAAACCGTCTTCATGAAATCCGTAACGTGTCCAGGCACCACAAAACCAAAGTCCCCGCTGGCCCTGAATCTGCGGCAGCTGGGCTTGGGCCATCACGGCGGCACGGTCGAACACCGGGTGGCTGACGTCGAATTGCGCCAGCACTTGGGCCGGGTCGGGCGGTTGTGCCGGGTCGGGGTTCAGCGACACCAGCACCGGCTGTTGCCAGGGCAGCGGCTGCAGGCGGTTGATCAGATAGTGCAAACACACAGCGGCTTGTTCACGGCCCTGCTGCTGCGCGCGAGCGTAGTTCCACGCCGACCAGGCGCGCCGCTGGCTGGGCAGCAGCGCCGTGTCGGTGTGCAACACCGTGCAGTTCGGCTGGTAGCGGATGGCGCCCAGCACCGCGCGTTCCTGCGCGCTGGCGTCGGCCAGCAGCGCCAGGCTCTGGTCGCTGTGGCAGGCCAGCACCACGTCGTCAAACAATTCGGTGCCGGCGTCGGTGCTCACGGCCACCCGTGGCCCGGCGCCTGTACCCGCACCTGTACCCGCACCTGTACCCGCACCTGCACCCGCACCGGCACCCGCACCCGCACCCGCCAGCCGGCGCACGCTGCGCACCGGCGTGTTCAGCCGCTGGTCGTGCACCTGCGGCAGCATGCGGCGCACATAGTTGCGCGCACCGCCCACCACGGTGTGCCACTGCGGCCGGTGGGCCACTTGCAACAGGCCGTGGTTGTGGCAGAAGCGGATCATGGTGCCGACCGGGAACTGCAGCATCTGGTCGGTGGGGCAAGACCAGATGCAGCCGATCATCGGCAAGAAATACCAGTCAGTGAATGCGGCACCGAAGCGGTGGCGGGCCAGGAAGTCGGCTATGGGCTCGGCCAGCTCGGCTTCGGCATGGCGCTGGGCAAGCGAGGTGGCCAGCTTGTTGAAGCGCAGCAAGTCGGCCAGCATGCCCAGAAAAGCCGGGCGCAGCAGGTTGCGCCGCTGCGTGAACACGCTGTTCAGGTTGTTGCCGCTCCATTCCAGCCGACTGCGCCCCGGTGCTGCGGGAACCTGCACCGAAAACGACATTTCCGCCGGCGCGGTTTGCACCTGAAGCTCAGCAAACAAGCGCACCAGTTGCGGATAGGTGCGGTGGTTGAAAACCAGGAAGCCGGTGTCCACGCCGTGTGTCACGCCGCTCAGTGTCACGTCCACCGTGTGCGTGTGGCCGCCAAAGTGGCTGCCGGCTTCGAACAGCGTCACGCGCGCCTGGCTGCGCAGCCCGTGGGCCACCGCCAGCCCGGCAATGCCCGAACCCACCACTGCGATGCGTTTCATTGACGCACGGCCCCGCACAGCTCACCAAAAAAAACCGCCGTGTGGCGCCCCCGGGCGAAGCAGGAAGGGAGGGAGGAGGAAGACCGCCCAAGGATTGCAGCCAGCACCGCCGACCGTCCACACGACAGAAAAACACACGAGGACTGGTTGGTATTCACTTCAAATACACCCTGCACGGTTCAAATTGATACTAACTAGTCACTCCGAGACTGAATAGTATCTTCAGCCGCCTGAGATGGGTTCTAGACCCTGCCAAATACAGGGTCATTGACTGACGTTGCCCATGCATCAGCACAGTCAGTGGGTCTTCCTAGAATACGAACCTCATGCAAGCTTCCCACACCCCCCTGGCAGCCGCGCTGCCCGCCACTTTGTTGTATCCCGAACTGTTCAGGCAACTGGAGGCGGTGCGCTGGAACATGGAGACCGACATCCCGTGGTCACAGTTCGACGCCGCCTTGCTGAGCGACGAGCAGGCGCAGACCATCAAGATGAATGCCATCACCGAGTGGGCGGCGCTGCCGGCCACCGAGATGTTCTTGCGCGACAACCGCGACGACAGCGACTTCAGCGCTTTCATCAGCGTCTGGTTCTTTGAAGAGCAGAAACACTCGCTGGTGCTGATGGAGTACCTGCGGCGCTTTCGGCCCGAGCTGGTGCCCACGGAAGCAGAACTGCACGCGGTGCGTTTCGAGTTCGACCCCGCGCCGGCGCTGGAAACGCTGATGCTGCACTTCTGCGGCGAGATCCGGCTGAACCACTGGTACCGCCGCGCGGCCGAATGGCACACCGAGCCGGTGATCCGCGCCATCTACGAAACGCTGGCGCGCGACGAAGCGCGCCACGGCGGCGCCTACCTGCGTTACATGAAACGTGCACTGACACGCTTTGGTGACGAAGCGCGTGCCGCGTTCACCAAAATTGGCGTGCTGATGGCCAGCGCCCGGCGCACCGCACAGGCGCTGCACCCCACCAACCTGCACGTCAACGCGGCGCTGTTTCCACGCGACACGGTGCAAAGCCGCATGCCCGACCCCGAGTGGCTGCAGCAGTGGCTGGACACGCAGATTCACTTCGACACCGTGTGGGAAAACAAGGTGGTGGACCGCATCCTGCACAACATGAGCCTGCTGATGGAGCGCAGCTTTGCCAGCGTGCAAGAGCTGAACCGCTATCGCAAGGAAGTGACGGCCGCGCTGGCGGCACGCGGAGCGGTTTGAGTGGTTGTGCTCCCTCTCCCTTGCCGGGAGAGGGAGCAAGTCAGTCAAACCTTGGCCATCGCCTCCATGTCGCGCTTGCGGTCGGCGTTCACTCGCTGCACCGAAGGGCGCTCACCCAGCAGCTTCAGGTGGGCTTTCCAGTCGATGCCAGCCGCCGCCACCAGGTCTTCGCCGAGCACCGCTTTGGTGGCCTGGGCAACGGCCGGTAAAGCAGCAAAAGCCGCTGCATCGGCCAGCGTGAAGCTGCTGCCCGCCACATAAGGCGCAAAACGGGCCAGGCGCCGGAAGGCCGGCAGGTTTCTGGCCAGCTGCGTCTTCACGCGCGCCTGGGTCGATTCACTGGCGGTGCCGCCAAAAAATGCTTGTCCATACAAGTCGCGGCCCACCAGTTCGATGTACAGCTCCATGAAGGCGCATAACTCGCGAACTTTGGCAGCGGCCAGCGGGTCGGCCGGCACCAGCGCCGGCTGCGGGTGGCGGGCTTCCAGGTAGTCCACGATGACCTGGCTTTCGCACAAGGTTTGGCCGTCCACCACGATGTAGGGAATTTTTCCCAGCGGCGTGGCGTTCAACACCGCTTCGTCCTTGGAACCGGTGCGCTGCAGCTGTTCGGTGAAGGGCAGGCCCTTTTCCAACAGCACGATCTTGACCTTGTTGTAGTAGTTCGAAAGGCTCATGCCGCACAGCGTGATCATTGCAGTCTCCGGGTTTGCATGTGAAGCTGCGCAGTCTAGTGACTCATAAGTTTCGGTACCAATGAAAGCGATGCATTCGTTCGTCAGGCCAGGCGCAAACCGCAGCCATCGTCTTTTCTATGGCGAGGATTTGCAAC
>JAYUPP010000241.1:0-3622 GCA_043760045.1 Betaproteobacteria bacterium | reverse complement strand
TGGCTGGCCTGGCCTTCAGCAAAGCAGACATCGGTGTGCGCGCAGCAGGCATCAGCCCGGCGCTGGGTGTGGCGGCCTGTGTGCTGGCGCCGTTGCTGTACGGCATTGCGGCCAACTATGCGCGCCAGCGCCTGGCCGGTGTGGCACCGCTGGCCGTGGCCACCGGCAGCCAGTTGGCGGCGGCACTGCTGCTGGCGCTGCCGGCCTGGTGGTGGTGGCCAGCCGTGCCGCCCAGCAGCCAGGCCTGGGCGAATGCGGCGGTGCTGGCGGTGGCCTGTACGGGGCTCGCTTATCTGCTGTATTTCCGGCTCATTGCCCAGGTGGGGCCGGCCAAAGCCATCACGGTGACTTTTCTGATTCCGGCCTTTGCCATCGGCTGGGGGGCGTGGTTTTTGGCTGAAAGGCCCACCGCAGCCATGCTGATGGGCTGCGCCGTCATCCTTTTGGGCACGGCACTCGCCACCGGTGTGTTGCGCTGGCCCGCCGGCAAGGCCAGCGGCAGCCGCAACGAACAAGGCCGCCAGGGCTGACCTGGCGGCCTCGTTGCATCAAAAGCAAATGCCGGGTTTCAGCGGAACTTCGACTGCGGCACCGTGGCCACGTCACCGGGCAGAGCGGCCATGTAGTCAGCCATCGCCTTGAGTTCGCTGCGCTTGAAGGGCTTGACCTGCGCGCCCATGATGGCGTTGGCGCGGCCCAGGTGGCGGTTGCCTTCCACGCTGTAGGCCTTCAGCGCCACATACAGAAAGTCGGCGTGCTGTCCCGCGAGCTTGGGGTAGGCGGCGTCGACGGGCTTGTTGAAGTTGGCGCCGTGGCACGAAGCACAGGCGCCCTTGTTGAGCAGGCCGGCCACTTCGGTGCCGGGTGCTGCAGGAACGTCGGCCACGGTCTTGATGGAGCTGCCTTTGTGGCCTTCGTAATAGGCGGCCAGGTCGGCCATGTCCTGGTCCGTCAGCGTGGTGGAAATGGCGCGCATGCTGGGGTGCTTGCGGTCGCCCTTCTTGTAGGCGTTCAGCGCGGCCACGATGTATTTGCCGTTCTGGCCGGAAATCATCGGCACCTTGTGCACTTCAGGAAAGCTGGCCTGGTAGCCCTGAATGCCGTGGCAGCCGATGCACATGGCAGCTTTTTCTTTGCCGGCTTGTGCATTGCCCACGGCGTCCTGCGCCAAAGCGGGCATGCAGGCAGACCCGAAAAAACTGGCCAATGCCAGCAGGGCGACGGTGGTTTTGCGCTTCATCTTGGGCCAGGGTTGTGCAATCAAGCCTTCAATTATAGGGCGACCTTATACTGCCCCGAGCCTTCCAACAGACCCCAGAAAACGCCGCAGCGCCATGAAATTCAAAGGTTCAGAGCAATACATTGCCACGCAAGACCTGATGCTGGCAGTGAACGCTGCGGCCACCTTGAAACGGCCCCTGCTGATCAAGGGTGAACCCGGCACCGGCAAAACCATGCTGGCCGAAGAAGTGGCGCGTGCGGCTGGCGTGCCGCTGCTGCAGTGGCACATCAAAAGCACCACCAAGGCGCAGCAGGGCCTGTATGAATACGACGCCGTCAGCCGCCTGCGCGACAGCCAACTGGCCGGCATCGAAGGCGGCGCCAAGGTCAACAACATCCACAACTACATCGTCAAAGGTGTGCTCTGGCAGGCCTTCACCGCCGACGAGCCGGTGGCGCTGCTGATCGATGAAATCGACAAGGCCGACATCGAATTCCCGAACGACCTGCTGCGCGAAATCGACCGCATGGAGTTTTATGTGTACGAGACGCGGGAACTCGTGAAGGCCAAACACCGGCCGCTGGTCTTCATCACCAGCAACAACGAAAAGGAACTGCCCGACGCATTTCTGCGGCGGTGCTTTTTCCACTACATCAAGTTCCCCGAAGCCGACACCATGCGCGCCATCGTGGACGTGCATTTCCCGAACCTGAAGAAGGAACTGCTGGCGCATGCGCTGAAAACCTTCTACGACATCCGCAACCTGCCAGGCCTGAAAAAGAAGCCCAGCACCAGCGAGCTGCTCGATTGGTTGAAATTGCTCGTCGCCGAAGACATTCCGCTGGAAGCCCTGCAGAGCAAAGACGACAAGGTGGCGATACCGCCGCTGGTGGGTGCGCTGCTGAAAAACGAACAAGACGTCACCTTGTTCGAAAAACTCGTGTTCATGCAAAGGCATAACCGTTGAAGTCAGCGGCCCGCTGACTTTCATGATGCGGGGCAGCGCCCCTGGTCATGAAACACTTCCACAATAACGGGCAAGGAACTCCCCCGATGCTGGACCTTGCACCCATCACGCTGACGCGCGGCCCGGTGACGCTGCAGCCGCTGGCGCTGGAACATGAGCCGGGCCTGGCCGCTGCGGCGGCCGACGGTGAGCTGTGGAACTTGCGTGTGACCTCAGTGCCCGCACCGGGCGAAACCCGCGCCTACATTGAAACCGCGCTGCGCATGCGCCAGGAAGGCCACCGCTTCGCTTTCGTGGTGCTGGACAGCAGCAGCGGCCGGGTCATCGGCAGCAGCAGTTACCACGACATCGTGCCGGGGCTGGCCCGGCTTGAAATCGGCTACACCTGGTATGCAAAAAGTCGGCAGCGCAGCGCCGTCAACACCACCACCAAATGGCTGCTGATGCAGCATGCTTTCGAAACCCTGGGTGCGCAGCTGGTGGGCTGGCGCACCGACAACTACAACTTCGCCAGCCAGCAGGCCATAGCAAGGCTGGGCGCCCGCAAAGACGGCGTGCTGCGCCACCACGCGCTGCGCCGCGACGGCACCGTGCGCGACACCGTGATGTACAGCCTGGCCGCCGGCGAATGGCCCGAAGTTAAAGCCCACCTGGAACACCAGCTGTTGCGCCCGCGCTGATGGCGCAACACACCAGGGAACTGCGATGACGAAAAAAAGACCACTCACCGTCGACGACCTGTGGGCGCTGCAGCGCATTTCGGCCGTCAGCTTAAGCCCCGACGGCGCGCAGGCCGTGGTGGCGATGAGCACGGCTTCGATGAAAGAAAACAAGTCTTCATCGGCGCTCTGGCTGCTGCCCACCGCAGGCGGCGCACCACGCGCCTTGACCACCTGTGGCGACAAAGACAGCACGCCGCGCTACAGCCCACGCGGCGACCTGATCGCTTTCACCGCCCGGCGCGACCAGCAAGGCAGCAGCGACCGAACATCGCAGTTGTACGTCATCGCATCCGACGGCGGTGAAGCGCGCCGCGCGGCGGTGGTGGCCACAGGTGTTGAAGCCTTTCGTTGGGGCCCTGACGGCCAACGCTTGTTTGCCGTTTCGTGGTTGTGGCCGGCGCTGAAAGGCAACAAGGCGCAGGCGCGGGCGCACCAGGCGCACCGCGACCGCAAGGAAACTGGTTACGCCACCAGCCAGTCCAGTTACCGCTACTGGGACCACAACCTGCCGATGGGCCGCGTGCCGCACCTGGTGGCCGTGGACCTGGCCGAAGGCGGCAGCGCGGGCCGCGTGCGCGACTTGTTTGAAGGCACCGGCTACGAGTTGACTCGCGCCGACCCGGGCGCCCACCATTTCGACATTTCGCCCGATGGCAAACGGCTGGTGTTTGCTTTTGACCCCGCCGCCGAGAAGCGGATAGACGGGCGCTT
>JAYUPP010000240.1:0-3624 GCA_043760045.1 Betaproteobacteria bacterium | reverse complement strand
CGTGCATCTGGCGGTCGGGCCATTCGTGCCAGTACACCCAGTGCGGGTGCGCGTCCACCAGCGCAGCGCAGTCGGCCCAGGGCAGCGCGTTGCAATCGGTGCGCGCGCCGTGCAGGCGGTGGGCGGCACCGGCGCCGTTGTGCTGCAACGCGCTGCGGCCGGCAAAGCCCAGGGCCTTGGCAAAGGGCGTGGTGTTGCCCGGCAGTTCACAGGCTGTCGCGGCCACCGCATGCGTGGTGTAGCCGCGCTCGGTGGCGCCTTGCAGCAGCCAGGGCAGTTCGCGCAGCGAGAGGCCATCGAGCAGCAGCACGGCCTTGCCGCCGTGCACCTGCGCCCACCAGCGCATCAGCCGTTCTGCCGTGGTGTCCACGCAATCGGGCAGGTCGTGCCACAGGTCCCAGGCGCAGCCCGCCATCAGGTTGTCCAGGGCACCGAGTTCGCGCTCGCGTCGAACCACCTCACCCTCAGCGCGGGCAGGCGTCAGCGGCGCGCGGCACAGCGCCAAGGCATGCGCCACGGCGGCGGGCCAGGCTTCTGCGGCCGGGGCCTGCGTCAGCTGCTGCAGCAGTGCGGGGGCCAGTGCAGTCACTCGTCTTCCTTTTGCAGCGAAAGGCCGACCGTCAAGCCTTCGGGCAGTTTCTTCAGGATGTCTTGAAGCTGCTCGATGGTGGCGGCTGGAATGGTGAGCGTGATGCTGCTGAGCGCGGTCTTCGGCTTGACGGCCCAGATGTCTCGAAGCTGGTGCAACTGGTTGAGGGTGGAGGTGGGCTGGTTCTCCAGCGTCACCCGCGGCTTGGGCGCGGGCGGCGGCGGGGCAGGCTCGGGCGTGCCGCCACCGAACAGCGGCGGCAGCGGGGGCTTGTCAGGGGTGGGGCTGGTTCCGGGTTGCTGCGGCGGTGCCTGGCCAGGCCCAGGCGATGCGCCGCCCACAGGCGCGGGGGCTGGTGGTGGAGCCGCACCGCCGGTGCCGGGCATGGCAGCGGGCTCCATCAGCTTCACTTCGTCCAGCTGCTTGCCGCTGAAGGGCAGGCGGGCCCGCATGCGCAGCCACGCGGCGTCGGCGGTTTCGCCGGCCTGGGCTTGCAGGTGTTCGGTGCCGCGCAAGTTCAGCGCCACCTTGCCGGCGGCACACAGGCGCAGCAGCTTTTCCTTGACGGCCGTCTCCCCCAACCAGGGAATGCAGTCCTGCGCTTGGGGGCGGGGCTCTTGCAGTTCGCGGAACAGTTTGCCAACGGCATCGTTGGCAGCGGCTGCGGCCAGCACCGCGGCTTCAAAGTCTTCGGGCACGAATACGTCGGTGAGCAAGGTCTCCTGGATTGCTTCCGGGATCAGTGCGCCTTGCTTCTTGAGCGGCTCCACGCTCAGCGTGCAGGCCTCGGGCTGGGCGAAGGCCCAAGTCCGCAGGACAGCGAAGCGGTCGAAGCGCTTCTTCAGCAGGTCGCGCAGCTCAGTTTGGTAGCGCGACTGCAGCTTGCGGTACTCACCGCTCTGCGCGGCCCACTCCCCCGCCGTGAGCGTGGCGCGGGCCAGGATCAGCAGCTCGCGGTCGAGGTAGGCATTGCCCTTGCCGGCGCCGGGCAGCACAAAGCGCACGGTGTTGCGGCGGCTTTGCAGGTGGCTGTGCAACCAGCGGCCCAGCGTTGGTCCCAAGGGTTCGGGCACCTCGGGCAGCACCACGACTGGGGGGCGCTGATCCGTCCATTGCGACGGTTGCTCGGCACCTTCGGCGGAGGACCATGGGTCGGTCAACCACTTGGGCGGCAAGACAGTCACCAGCGCGCTGCCGACTTCTCCGGTAAGCACGTAACGAATTTCCTTGGCCAGGTGCAACTGGTCGCGGCCGTCTGCAAACAGGCGGTCGTTGCGGGCGTGGGCCATCAGCCGGGCCTGCGGGTTCTCTTCGCTGCGGAAGACCAGGCGCTGGCCGTCGCGGTGGATGTTGAAGCTGTTCTCGACGATGGTGCCCAGCTCGACCGCGAAGGCGTTGTCGTCAAGTGGGGCGCCGCGGGTGATGTCGGCTTGCAGCGTGGCGGCATCGGCGCCCGCGCTGTTGCCCACGGCGATGGAGCGCAGCCACAGCGCGCCCATCAGGTCGTTCAAGTGCGGCAGCGCGGTGTCAGCGTCTGGCACTGCGTCGCGCACGGCGATGATGTTTTGCTGGGCCTTGCCGCGCAGTGTGCGGTGATCGGCGTTGGCCACAGAGTTCAGCAGTGCGCCGATGCCCGAGCTGTCGTCAGCCAGGCTGAAGTCGGCTGCAGTGAGCACCGGCACCTTGTCGCCGCGCGACTTGAACAGGTTGGCCAGGATGCGGATGAGGTCGCGTGTTTCCTGGGCGTCGGTGGCGATCAGCACCTGCTCTTCCAGCAGGCGCAGCAGGTGCGGGGCGAAGGGCCAGGACACGGCGAATTCGCGCCGCCGGCGGTCTTGATCGGCAGGCGGCACCGCCAGCAGGCGGAAGTGCTCAGCCACATGGGGCGCCACGAGCGCCTGCACATCGGCCATGGTGACGTGCAGGCGGTTCACGAACAGCCGGTGCAGCAGCATGCGGCGTCGGTCTTCCTGCACGCGCTGCGGATTACCGCCGGCCATGAAGTCGATGGCCACCGGGTTGACGCGGTGCACTTGCTGATAGGCGTCGCTGCTGCCATTGCGAACTGAAATGACCAGCGCCAGCAGGTCGGGGCGCTCCTTGGCAATCTCCGACAGGATTTGGATGAAGGTGAAGGCCCACCTGCGCGTGGGCTGCTGTTCGCTGTTGGCCAGGCCGTCGAACCAGGTCTGGAACTCGTCGAGCAGCAGCATGACGGGCTGCTTTTCCAGCAGCTCCACCACCAGCGCATGCGGCAGGATGTCGGTGGTTGCCGCCCCCGCGCCCTGCCACTTGCCGCGGATGAACACGCCGTGCGGGTGGTTCTCGAGCAGCACGTCCCACAGGAACTTGTAGCGCTGGCGGTGCAGGCTGTCGCCGATGACGAGCATGCCGCTGCGCAGCTTGATGGTGGCCAGCTCCGGCGCACTGATGGCCTTTGCCCAATGCTCAAGCCATTGGCGGGTTGCTACCGGGTCACTGACGGCGTGGTATAGCGCCGCCAGCAAGTGCGACTTGCCGGCACCGCGTTCGCCGATCACGACCACCGGACGCGCCTGATTCGGCGCGATGGCTTCGATGGCCTTCACCAAATCGTGCGTGGGGTAGGTGATGCCCAGAAAGGGTTGCGCGCCGAGCTGCGTCGCCCCGGTCTTGCTGTCGTTGGCCAGCTCGATGGCTGTGCCCCTCATCAGCTTGCCCAGGAACTCCTCGCGCAGCTTCAATTCCAGCATCTTTGCTCTCCCCCTGCGGCCATCCGAAGTCCCTTCTCCAGATCGCGCCCGAAATCTGTTTTGGTCAAGCGGCGAGTGTAGGCAGATCGTTGAAGCGCATTGACTCTGGATAACCTGGAGCCCCCGTCACGGAACCGTGAGCGAGGTATTTGCCTGTTTGCGCCAGCTCACCCCTCCAGCCGCCGCTGAAACACCAGCCCCGCGTGCTCGCGCAGCGCATGGAACTTGATCTTCGGCCAGTTCGATTCAATCGCCCGCAGCTCGGGTGAATATTCAACCAAGAGCGTAGGCGCATCCACCGCG
>JAYUPP010000239.1:0-3626 GCA_043760045.1 Betaproteobacteria bacterium | reverse complement strand
GCACCAGCGGCCGCACGCAGGCCTTGGTCGAGCCAGCCGCTGGCGAACCAGAAGTTCTTCAGCGCGGCCACCATTTCCAGGCCGCGCTGTTGGCATTCGGGCGCGGCGCCGGGCAGCCGGCTGAAGGCCAGCGCGGCGAGCAGGTTGTCACGCTCGGTGTCGAGCCGCGCCGCCCAGCGGGCGCCTTCATGGGCGCCGCCTTTGCCACTGTCACTGCCACCGTCATCGCCACTTTCGGTGCCGCTGGCCGTGGCCGCTTCAGCACGCAGCGCCAGCGTGTGGAAGTGCAGCAGGTGGCGCTGCCGCGCGGCCTGCAACTGGCCCGTGGTTGCCAGTTGCGCCAGCAGATATTCACGCACGGTTTCCAGCTGGCCGTAACGCGCCGCGTCGCCACCGTGCACCACCTGGATGAGTGCGCGGTCGGCCAGCTGGGCCAGGCTGTCGAGCACGGCCACGGCGCGAGCGGCTGCTGAGGTGGGCGAGCCGGGCGAGCCCGGCTGCAGCGCCACGGCGGTGTCGAGATCAAAACCGCCGGCGCACACAGCCACCGTTTGTGCGACTGTTTGTTCAGCGGCGGCCAGGTGTTCGTGGCTCCACTGCAGCACCTCTTGCAGCGTGCGCTGGCGCGCGGCACCCGCCGGGCCGCTGCGCGACAGCAGCACGAACCGCTGCGCCAACAGTGTGTGCAGTTGCTGCAGCGACAACATCTTCAAACGCGCCGCAGCCAGTTCCAGCGCCAGCGGTATGCCGTCCAGCCGGCGGCAGATGTCGAGCATCAGCGCGCCGCTGGCGTCATTGCTGGCGCCACCGCTGACACCCCCGTTGGCGCCCCCGCTGGCGTCAACGGCGAAGCCCGGGTTGTCTTCCAGCACGCGCTGCATGAACATCTGCACCGCTTCACAGCCCAGCGCCTGCGGCGCCGCTTCGTCGGCGCCTGGCAGCTGCAAGGGCCGCAGCGCAAAAACGCGTTCACCCGGCAGCTCCAGCGCCTGGCGGCTGGTGGCCAGCACGTGGGTGCCGGCCGTTTGCTGATGGGGCAAAGACGGTTGGGGCCCCGACAGCAGCGCAGCCAACAGCGTGCGCACGGCGGGCAGCAGGTGTTCGCAGTTGTCCAGCACCAGCAGCAACTGGCGCTGTTGCAGGTGGCGCAGCAACACATCGGTGGCGTCGGCCGCCGTGGCACCGCCCGCAGTGGCAGCACCCGCGCCGAGGCCCAATGCACGCGCCACAGCAGCCGGCACGGCAGTGCCGTCATGCAGCGGCTGCAGATCAACAAAACACACACCATCGGCGTAACGGACTTGCAGTTGCTGCGCCAGTTGCAAGGCCAGCCGCGTTTTGCCCATGCCGCCCATGGCCACCAGCGTCAGCAACCGGGTGTGTTGCAGCAAGGCGCCGGCATCGGCCAGCTCGGCCTGGCGCCCGACAAAAGCCGAGCGCTGCGGCGGCAGGCCGGCCATAACGGCCACCACAGCTACAACAGGTGCAACGGGTTCGACCGGCGCTTCGGTGTGCAGCGGCAGCGCGAATCGGTAACCCAGCCCACCCACGGTGGAAATGGCCGGCTTGCCCAGCACCTTGCGCAATTGCGATACGGCCACGTGCACGTTGGCTTCTTCCACCACGAGCCCGGGCCAGGCGATGTTCAGCAGTTCATCTTTGGTGACCAGGTCACCCCGGCGCGCCACCAACGCCACCAGCACGTCCAGCGCGCGCGAGCCCAGCGGCACCGGGCTGCCCTGCATCAGCAGCACGCGCTGGGTGCTGCGCAGCTCGAAACTGCCAAAACGAACGATGGGCTGCAATGCAGGCTGCAAAACGGGCTCCTGGCCAAGGAGCTCATTTTGGCCTGCGCCAACGCGGGCATGCGACTGCGCTTCAGCAGAGCGGGCATGCCGCCCGCAGGAGGCGTCAACTCAGCGTGTGCTGTGTTTGCTGCTGCTGCTGCTGCTGCTGCCCACCGTCAAGCGCTCAGCCGTCATGGCCGGCAGCAGCGCTTGCAATTCCAGTTCCTGCAGCCGCGCATGGCGGCCCGCCATCGCGGCGGCAGCAACGGCAACGGGTGCCTGCGCGGGCAACGCCGCCGTGGCGGGCGCCGGCGTCACGCTCACTTCACGGCCCGCAAGGGCGCCCGCCAGCACGCCAGCCGCCAACACACACAACAGCGCCGACGGGAAGCCAGTGGCGATGTTCATCAACAAGGGGCTGGGCTGCTGGTCTTCCATTTCCTGCAGCAGTTCGCGCGCCAGGTCGGCGTTGGCGCGGTCGCCAACGGGCAGTGACACGCGGTCGCCAACGGGCAGTGGCGCGCGGTCGCCAGCGAGCAGTGACACGCCACTGCCCGCCGCAGACGGCGTGCCGATGCGCGAAGCACGAAACGCGAAGTCGCGCAGGGGCTGCAGCGGCCGGGGTATGCGGGCAATGAAGCGGTGCAATGGCTTTGGCGCGAGGGGCATGACAGAAGCTCCCGGATGTGTTTCGATGAGTCTGGCCGCTTGTTGTGACAAGCCGCCGACAACCAGGAACGTACTGTCGCGATGCCGGGCCGCGCCGGCTTTAGGCGGTCTAAAGCGTTCTAAAGCACGGCCCGCGCGCAGGGCCTTGATCTAGGGGGGGGGGGCGCGCAACATGGCCACGCGGCCGACGCGCGAAAGAACTCAGTTGCGGTATGACGGGTCGGCCGCATCCACCAGCCGCCGCATGGCGTCGAAGGCGTCCTGCCCGGCGCCATAACGGGTGTCGAACTGCAGCGAGTCGCGCACGCAGGCTTGCAGCACCGGCACGGGTATGGCCCGCGCCTTGCCCATGGACATCACGGCCAGTTGCACCTCGCAGGCGCGCTGCACCAGCCACATCAGCGCAAACGCCTGCGCCAGGCCGTGGCCGATGACCACCGGCCCGTGGTTGCGCAGCAGCAGCACGGGTTTGCCTTCGGCGCTGGCCAGGATGCGTGCGCCTTCATCGGCATGCACGGTGATGCCTTCGAAGTCGTGATAAGCCACCTTGCCGTACAGCTGCGCGGCGTAGAAATTGGTGTAGCACAGGCCCTCATCCAGGCAGCACACGCCCAGGGTGGCGGTGGTGTGCACGTGCATCACGCAGTGCGCTTCGGGCAGCGTGTTGTGAATCGCGCCGTGGAAAGTGAAACCGGCCGGGTTGATGGGCCAGCGGCTGGTGCCGACGATGTGGCCCTGCCCGTCCACCTTCACCAGGTTGGACGCACACACCTCGCTGTAATGCAGGCCAAAAGGGTTCAGCAGGAAGTGGTCGGGCGCGCCCGGCACCCGCAGCGAGATGTGGTTGTAGATCAGCTCGGTCCAGCCCAGGTGGTGAAAGATGCGGTAACAGGCCGCCAGTTGCACGCGGGCCTGCCATTCGGCTTCGCTACAGCCCAGCGGGTTGTTGGGGTTGTTTAGATCGCTGCTGACTTTTGTAGTTGGGCTCATCGGCTGCCTCTCAGACAAAACGGGAAAAACACGGTGCCTATCGTCTTGCTGTCGCGGTTGCGCATGCGGGTGGCCTCAGCCTTTGTTGAACAGCGGGTGCAGGTTGCCGAACTTGGCATCAAACACTTCCTGGCCTTCGTCAACCTGCAGCGTCAAGCCCACTTTTTTGGCCGCCAGCAG